>NZ_AKIX01000123.1:0-4689 GCF_000282075.1 Brevibacillus sp. BC25 | reverse complement strand
GCCCTGCCATTACGGCTGCTTTTGCTTTTTCTCTGGTCTCATAATGGCCTCTTTCGACCAAGAGAACATCAACCCGTTCTTTTCTTATACTCATGCTTCTACTACGCCCTTCGAAATTGGCATCAAGGATCGAACGCGAGCAGCGATATTATCAGCTGTGAGCCCTACCTCTTGCCGCTGTTCTTTCACACTTCCATGCTCAACAAAATAATCAGGTACCGCAACAACCTGTACATTCATGCCGTGATAGCCTGCACGATTGTAGCATTCAATGACAGCGCTGCCGAATCCGCCCATTTCACTGCCTTCTTCGACCGTAACGATATCGTAGCCTTCCTTTGCCAGACGGAACAAAAGCTCTTCGTCCAAAGGCTTGCAAAAACGTGCATTGACCAGCATCGGCTCGATTCCTTCTTCTTGAAGCTGATTGACAGCCGCCTCAGCAATTTCGAATACATGACCGAACGAGAGGATCGCCACGTGTTTACCTTCGCGTACAATCTCCGCTTTTCCGATTGGTAGCACTTGCAGATCGTCATCCATTTTGACGCCACGAATCGGCAATCGCGGATAACGATAAGAGATCGGACCGCCTTTATATTCTACTGCCGTCTTCATCATGTGACGCAGCTCATTTTCATCCTTCGGTGCCATAATGACCATATTTGGAATGATTCGCATGAATGCCACATCGTACATACCTTGGTGTGTCTCCCCGTCTGCTCCGACGAGCCCAGCACGGTCAACAGCGAAAATCACATTGAGCTTTTGGCGTGCGACATCGTGGATTAGCTGATCATAGGCTCTTTGCAAAAAGGTCGAATAAATCGCAAAGACCGGCTTCAAGCCTTGTGTTGCTAATCCTGCCGCAAATGTACATGCGTGCTGCTCTGCAATCCCAACGTCAAACAGTCTGTCAGGGTACTTCTGTCCAAAGGGAATCAAACCTGAGCCTGCTGGCATCGCAGGGGTAACAGCCACGATCGAATTGTCTTCATCTGCGAGCTTCATCATCGTATCTGCAAAAACAGACGTATACGTTGGTGCAGATTTCGGTGTATCACCTGACTCGATTTTATACGTACCGATACCATGCCACTTGACTGAGTCAGCTTCAGCTGGGGCATAGCCTAGTCCTTTTTTCGTGATGGCATGAATCAAAACCGGGCCTTTTGTATGCTTGGCTGTCTTCAATGTATCGAGCAATAGCTCCATGTTATGTCCATCGATTGGGCCAATATATGTAAAGCCGAGCTCCTCGAAGAGAACGCCAGATACGAGCAAATACTTCATGCTGTCTTTGAAGCGTTCAGCCATATGAGCCAATTTGCCCCCTACAGCCGGAATGGATTTCAACAATCCTTCGACTTCATCCTTCGCCCATTGATAATTCTCCGTCGAGCGAATTTTCCCCAAGTAGTTGTGCAAGGCCCCAACGTTTGGCGCGATGGACATTTCGTTATCATTTAACACAACGATGACATTCTTACGTTCATGACCAATGTGATTCAAGGCCTCCAGCGCCATACCGCCTGTCAGCGCACCGTCTCCGATCACAGCAATGACATGGTTCTTTTCTTTTTTCAAATCCCGCGCAGTCGCCATCCCCATTGCGGCAGACAACGACGTACTGCTATGCCCGGTTTCCCAGACGTCATGCGGGCTTTCCACCATTTTAGGGAACCCACACAGACCTTTGTACTGACGCAAGGTCGCGAACATCTCCCGGCGTCCTGTCAGCATTTTATGTACGTATGCTTGATGCCCGACATCCCAGATCAGCTTGTCCTTGGGACTGTCAAAAACATAGTGCAGTGCTAGCGTCAGCTCGACGACTCCCAGATTCGGCGCGAGATGACCACCTGTTTTCGACAGCGTTTCGATTAGAAACTGACGGATCTCGGACGCCAAGGTATGTAGCTGCGGTTGCGTGCACTTTTTCAAGTCTTGAGGATCATTTATAGTAGTAAGCAGCATTGGTATTCCTCACTTTCCACTGTTCGTTCTCCGGCGATTGTGCATGCTGCATATCAATCAAGCCACTAGAAAACCCGGCTTTCCTTATTGCTATAGCCGATTCCGCTTATTTTCAGCTTGATTCATTATAACGGTTTCTTAATAAAAACACCACTTTTCATCAACATATACGAATATGAAGGCGATATCTTGCATTTTCTGGTAAGATGATTTTGAATACATACTCCGAACAAAAGAGGTGGACGTCCGTGAAGTTCTCACAAATTCAGTATGAGCGCATGGATATGGACAAAGTTGAAGGACAATTCACGCAATTATTGGAAGCGTTTCAACATGCTGCAAACTTCTCCGAGCAAGATACAATCATGGCTCAATTGAACAAACTGCGACAAGAAGTGGAATCCGCGCGGAATGTCGCACAAATCCGCCACACGATCAATACAGAAGATCCCTTCTACAAAGCAGAGCAGGACTATTGGGATGAAGCAACTCCTTTGTATACTGGAATCGTTTCACGCTACTATCAGGCGATCGTCGATTCTTCCTTCCGCGCTGACTTGGAAGAAAAATGGGGCGCACAGCTGTTTCGCATCGCTGAGAGCACACTCCGTACATTTTCGCCAGAAGTCATTTCTGATTTGCAGGAAGAAAACCGTTTGGCCAGTCAATATGTCGCACTGAAAGCTTCTGCCAAAATCATGTTTGACGGAGAAGAGCGAAACCTTTCAGAAATGATTCCTTTTACTATCGCGAAAGATAGAGACATGCGCAAACGTGCTAATGAAGCGAAGTATGAGTATATGCGGAAACATACGGACGAATTTGATCGCATTTACGACCAGCTCGTCAAGGTACGCACACGCATCGCCCAAAAACTCGGCTTCAATAGCTTTGTGGAGCTAGCCTATGCACGTATGAACCGTACCGATTACAACGCAGAAATGGTAGCCAATTTCCGCAAGCAAGTGCTTGAGCACATCGTTCCAGTATCTTCAAAGCTCGTCGAACGTCAGCGCCAACGCATTGGTGTCGATATACTTGAGTATTACGATCTTTCCTTTGATTTCGCTACAGGAAATCCAAGCCCGAAAGGCCCGCCGGAATGGATTGTTGAAAACGGGAAAAAGATGTATGCCGAGTTGGCACCTGAAACGGACGAATTTTACAACTTCATGCTAGACAATGATTGTTTAGATCTATTGAGCAAAAAAGGAAAGGCTACAGGCGGCTACTGTGAATACATTAGCCAATACAGGCTCCCATTTATTTTCGCCAATTTTAACGGTACATCTGGTGATATCGACGTGCTTACACACGAGGCAGGACATGCGTTTCAGGTGTATGTAAGTAGAGATTTTGAGGTCCCTGAATATCATTTCCCAACCTATGAGGCATGTGAAATACATTCGATGAGCATGGAGTTTTTGACGTGGCCATGGATGGAGCATTTTTTCAAGGAAGATACCGACAAATACAAATTCTCTCATCTGAGTAGCGGACTCCAGTTCATTCCGTACGGCGTGTCTGTTGATGAGTTCCAGCATGTTGTCTACGAGAACCCAGATATGACCCCGTCAGAGCGTAAACGTGCTTGGCGTGAAATTGAGCGCAAGTACCTCCCGGATCGCAATTACGCACAGAATGAGTATCTTGAGGAGGGCGGTTTCTGGCAGCAACAAACGCATATTTTTCAAAGCCCCTTCTATTACATCGACTACACACTTGCCCAGATTTGCGCGTTCCAATTTTGGAAACGGGCTCAATCTGAGCCGAAGCAAGCTTGGGAAGATTATTTGACGCTTTGCCGCGAAGGTGGAAGCAAATCATTCCTCGAGTTGGTACAAGTGGCGAAGCTGTATTCTCCATTTGAGGACGACTGTATACCATCGGTGATTGGCGAGATTGAACAATTTTTAAATAGCATTGACGATAAAAGCTTGTAATTGGTAGGTACGAAAAAAAGCTGGCATTTCCCATATGGGTTGCCAGCTTTTACTTATTTATTGCGATCACGCACGTAGTCGGCCAAAGGGCTGAGTGCAGAATTCTCGATTCCCGCATCGGCAAGCGCTGCTTTTGCCTCCGCAATCAATTCGTCAAGACGCGCCTTCGATTCGGCTAGACCAAGCAGTGATGGGTACGTCGCCTTTTCCCGATCTGCATCACTACCAACTGCTTTCCCCAGCTCTTGGGCATCCCCTTCCACATTCAAGATGTCATCCTGAATTTGAAAAGCAAGACCAATGCAAACACCATAGCGTGTCAATGCTTCCATTTGACCTTCGGATGCTTCTGCGAGGTAGCCTCCCCCGCGCAAGGCTGCGATCAAGAGATCACCCGTTTTGTGACGATGGATAAATTCAAGCTGATCTAAGTTAAGGCGTTTGCTCTCCCCTTCGATATCAGCCATCTGTCCGCCGACCATGCCAGTTGCTCCTGCACGTTTTCCCAGCTCCGCAATCAGTTTCACGGTAGTAGCCGCTGAAACATCAGCGCAATCTATGTAAGCTTCTGCAATGTATGCGAACGCTCTAGTCAGCAAGGCATCTCCTGCGAGAATGGCTGTTGCTTCACCGAATACTTTGTGATTGGTCGGTTTTCCGCGACGAAGATCATCGTCGTCCATCGCAGGGAGGTCATCGTGGATCAAGGAGTACGTATGTATCATTTCCAAGGCAGCCGCAAAAGCTACACCCCGTTCAATCGGCTTTT
>NZ_AKIX01000122.1:0-11622 GCF_000282075.1 Brevibacillus sp. BC25 | reverse complement strand
TGGCAAATCATTTAATGATAGACTCATTAACGCTTTCGCTGTTCAGTTTTCAAAGAACATTTTTCACTTCGCCGCCCAGAGGCGACTTTCTTAATTTACCACATAACCACTTAAAAAATCAAGTGTTTTTTAAAACTTTTTTTCGGCCACTCTGCGTTAGCGCAGCAGCGACGTTTGTTAATATAGCATGGATCACAAATAGAAGTCAACACTAATTGAAAAAATTTTATCCCATTAAAATAAAACCTGTTTCTCTGTCGCCATTTTCCCCTTCTTTGCATACGATCTCTTGGATCAACAAGCGCTGAAGCATCTTATCTATCACGAGAGGAATCTCAATCTCTGCCTCTGTAATCATCGGATGATTCATCAACTCTTCCAAACGCCAGGGCCCTGATTTTGTCTCCATGAGCTCAACCAAGTATCGAACAGATTCCTTTGTTCTGGATGCGATCCAAAATTCAATTGCCAGCACAAGTAGTTCAATTCGCTTCTCCAATGCTTCTGCATTAAAAGATAGCTCCTCATACAACTTATATATAGAAGGATCTATCTGTTTGACTTGCGTCCATAATGCTGGCTGAGGATGATCTCCCGCTTCATATACAATGAGACGAGCCAAATAGTGAATCGTTTGAATAGCAGAGTGATGCGCGTCCAGCATCATACCTTGCTGCAAAAACTCTTTTGTCTCGTGAAAAAAACGAAGGATTTGGGAATACTCCTTACAGATATGTTTTTTCTGGAGAGAAGATGACAAACTAGCCAGGCGCAACTTCATTTGTTTCATATAATGTTCTTTGTCCCAAACGATTTCTGCCCTTCGAAGCATCTCGGCAAGTCGTTCATCCAAACCGCAGATGGCTCCCTTCTCCAGCTGCCACGTGCTGATTTGCTGCTCGATGATCACTTGTTCCTGAAATAGCATGCGACAGATTTTACCATCAGCTTGGGGCTCATTTACTACGACGAAATAAAAGATTCCCTCGCGAAAGGGAACTAGCATATCCGAATCATTCAAAACAAGCACCGCTTGCACATCCAAACGCTGCTGGAGATTTTTCAGATACGTTTGCCTTAAAGTCATGCCTTGTTCCTCCCTGCCCCCTGGGTTGAACTTATGGATTCTACAAGTCTTGTCCGTTTCCTGCTTGTCAACAGACAAATCCTTTGTATGCTATACTATAGGGTAGGAGGAATGATCATGAAAAATACAGAACGCCTGAGCAAGATCAAACGCATGCGCACATGGGGCAACTGGAGCATGGTAATCGGCATTTTGCTGATGTATACAGGGTACGCATTTTTTGCAGGTTATTTGGACTTTATTCCTTTACTTGGAAGCCTCTTAAAAGGCTCTTACATTTTTATGACGCTGCTTTTGATCATCGGGTTCATTCTGACAATGGGCAGTACAGTCTTGTTTATGATTTCTGGGATGGTCTCCACGTCAGCTCCACAGGTGCAATGTCCTTCATGCCAAAAAGTCACGAAGATGTTGGGGAAAGAAGACGCCTGTATGTTTTGTGGACAACCTTTACGCATAGAAGACGGACATCCTCAGCAAAACCAGACATAATATGATTCCTTTCATCTATACGTAAAAAGCCACCTGCTAATTCCCGAGCATTCGGGGTGCAGGTGGCTTTCTTTCTTGAAAGCTGTCTGTCTTTTATTTCAGAGTCTCGTCAATTGCTTGCCATATCTCCGGCACCTCAAAACCTCGGCGCCAAGAAGCTACACCCGCCAAGTCGTACTTATTGACGATCTCCATACGCTTCTTCATAGAAGTTACGTCTTCTATCCACATTTTATAGACGTTGCCATCCTTCGGGTCTTTATACTCCACATAATGTTGACCTGAAGCTTCATCCATAACTGGCGTCAGCTTGCGTTCGTCGATCCATTCCTGGGCTTTCGTCATGGAATAAGCTTTGGAGCTAACCTTTACAGTGCCATCAGCCTGCTTGGCTTCTGTCCACAAGCGTGTGTAAAAAGGCACACCCAGCAGCAGCTTTTCGTTAGGGACCTCTTCCAACACTCCTTGCAAGCCCCGCTCCACCCATGGCAATGATGCCACAGATCCAGCCTTTGGACTCGCTGCCCAATGCTCATCATACGTCATCACCGCAACATAATCGACAACTTCGGCCAAAGCTTTCCGATCCAGGAACATGGACCATTGCTTAGCATTTGACTTGATCGTCACATCAATGGTAACGGTCAGTCCTTGCTGATGGAGATACGGCGTCAGCTCTCGAACAAACTGAACGAGCTCCTCTTTCTCTTCTAAATACACATTCTCAAAATCGATGTTGATGCCATCGAGATCGTATAGATGAGCGTAGTACAAGAGTTGAGCGATTAACTTATCTCGCTTGTCATAGCTACTGAGAACAGATTTGGTCCAATCTGGATTAAAACCGTTTGTAACTAGACCCCAAACCTTGTAGCCCCTCTTATGGGCCCATTTGACGTACGCAGGATCAGCCCTGTTCAACAGATTTCCTTCTGCATCCTTCATTTCAAACCAAGTAGGAGAAACTGCATTTACCCCTGGTAATGCACCAATTTTTGAAACATCCGGATTTTTACTGACGACGTGCTCCCATACCAGGTTAATCTTTCCCTCAGGCTTCCAAGCAGCATGTTGTTGTCCGGTAGCAGTCGTGTGCTCCAGCTGGACTTTGCGCACATCCGTCATCTCAATACTTTTCTCTGAAATGAATCCGCCTACTCCTGAGGCCGTCAATATGCGATACCAGTTTTCCTTTTTGCCAAGAACGTCAACAACCTCTCCCGACGACAGCTCTGCTACGATTGGGGTTCGGTGAGAAGCACCGGTACGAACTACTTGTTTTTCCTCGGCAGCGATCACTTTCGCTTGCTGGATTTCGTAGCCCTCTTTTTCGACGACTAGGACACCCGTATCTGCTTTTTGCTCAAAAGAATAAGGATATAGCTTTTCCAAAGGATCCAACGGGACATAGCGTGTGCCGTCGACCTCTTTTACCGGAACGAGTAAATCCACAGGTTTTTTGTTCAGATAAGCGACAACTTCTCCGCTCTCCATCCGAAGCACCTTATCCTTCGTTGTGACGATAACGGAACGTGTAGGCTCATCCCAAAAAATCGAAGGATCAATGTTCTCTTTAATGAAATCAAAGGGCAGTAATATTTGCTCTGATTCCAATAAATACGTGGAATCTTTCCGCGAGCCTTCGTAAACAATCACATTTTTCTCACCATCATACGGCTGCACATGCTCAGTTGAGGCACGGAGCACAAAAAACCAGTAAATGCTGCCGAAGATGGCCAACAAGAGAAAGCTTAACAAAAACAGCGTACGAAAAACCCGTCGTTTCCTTCTTCTTGGTCGCAGAGCTCTACCCGACTCCCTGCTCATAATCTCCACCTGCTTCCCGGTACATAAGCCTGTCTTTTGACTTGGGCTGTATGATTTGACTCATTATTTCGATCATAGCGTTGGTTCAATCCATTCACAACCTTTTGTATTCTGGTAATTCACGGACAAGCTTCCTACCAAGAAGAAGACGTACGAAAAGCCAAAAGGTTACAGATATCGACAGAAAGGGTTATGTCCTCCAAAAGCAAACACCCCCTGCATCACCGGGATTATCCGATTCAAGCAGGAGGTGCTCATCCATCAAATACATTCTTAGTGGGGATTCTTTTGACAGGAATCACAAACGCCATAAACTTCCATACGATGTCCGGTTACTTTGAAGCCGATGTCCTTGGAAGCAGCTACTTCTGCATCCCGCAAATACGGAAAGTGGAAGTCACTGATTGCACCACAGGTGGAACAGATCGCGTGATAATGATCTTCTTCCACATTGGCATCGAATCGGCTGGACGCATCCCCGTAAGTGAGCTCTGTAACCAATCCAGCATCTTTAAAGACTCGTAGATTGTTATAAATCGTTGCAACGCTCATATTCGGGAATTTGCCTTCAAGGGCTTTATATATTTCGTCAGCCGTCGGGTGAGTCATCGTTTCCAGCAAATAGGTCAAAATTGCATGGCGCTGAGGTGTCATGCGAACCCCGGTATTCTTCAGGATTTCAACAGCTTTCTCCACACGTTGTACCATCTTGTTACACCCCACAGTCTTTCGCAAGACAAAAGAACAAGCTTCTCTAATGTCATTGATTAGAATTACTATAAATAAGTGTACGTCTAGTCGGCGAAAACTGTCAATATCCATTCATCCGATTTGGAAAGAAAGAAGTGGAAAATCAAGTTTTTACTTTGCTTTTGCGGGCTTTTTGGTTGCAGGTTTTTTGGTTTTTTTGGCTTCCGCCTGTGCAAACTTACACATGGATTGAAGTGTACAGCTACCGCACTGTGGATTGCGCGACGAACATACACGTCTGCCGTGCCAGATTAGCCAATGATGGGCATCCGTCCACTTCTCTTTCGGAATACGCTTCATGAGCTGACGCTCCACTTCGTCCACATTGTCGCTATTCGCAAGGCCTAACCGGTTTCCTACGCGGAATACATGCGTATCCACCGCGATCGCAGGAATCCCGAATGCATTGGACAAAACGACATTTGCAGTCTTTCTTCCTACCCCCGGCAATGCTTCGAGCTCCGCATGCGTTTGTGGAACTACGCTATTGTATTTTTCGTACAAGATTCTACAGGTTTCTAAAATGTTTTTACTCTTATTCTTATACAACCCGAGCCCTTTTATATGCTCTTCCATTTCTTCCTGTGTCAAATGAAGGTAATGCTCCGGCTGGTTTAGCTGCTGGAACATGGGTGCCGTAATCTCATTCACCCGTTTATCTGTACATTGAGCAGAAAGAATGGTCGCAATGAGAAGTTCAAATGGGGTTGTATAATTCAATTCACAGTGCGCATCCGGATAAAGCTGCTGCAAATTATCCAAAATGTCGGCAACAGGTACTTTGCGTTGTGCCATAAATATATCCCCCTTTTCCCTACATTATACCGCCTTGGTCAACACAGCGATCGATAGCACCGCAAGCTGCACCTGTTGTACAATGAGTCTGGAAGTATTTAACGGGAGGGGGTTTTCCATGAAAGTATTCCTGACTGGTGCCACAGGGTTTGTTGGACGAGGTATACTCGAGCGCTTGCAAGCAGAAGGATATGAGACCGTTTGCCTCACCAGAGCTAGTTCAACAGGTAAGCTTCCCAACAAAGAATCCGCCAATGCACAAATAACGGAAGCAACTGGCGATCTATTTGATAAAGAATCATTGATGAGAGCGATGCAAGGCTGCGATTCTGTCATCCACCTCGTCGGAATTATTCGCGAACAACCGGGGAAAGGCATTCACTTTTCTCGTATCCATGTAGAAGGTACAAAAAATGTACTGGACGCCGCCAAGCAAGCTGGAATCAAGCGCTTTGTCCATATGAGTGCTCTTGGTGCACGCGAAAACGCCACGAGCGCCTATCACCGAACCAAATACGAAGCGGAGCAGCTTGTGCAAGAAAGCGGTATTCCATACGTCATTTTCCGTCCCTCTGTTATTTTTGGTCCTGGGGATGAATTCGTGAACATGCTCGCCGATCTAGTTCGGTTACCTATCACACCGGTCATTGGCGATGGCTCATACCCTTTGCAGCCAGTTGCTCGCAAGACAGTGGCCGATGTATTCATCCAAGCCTTGAGCAGACCAGAAGCGACCAATCAAATTTACGAAACAGGTGGACCCGAACCACTCTCCTACGGACAAATCCTAGATACGATTGGCGAGGCTATCGGAAAGCGGAAGGTCAATAAAATTCATATTCCCCTTGCTTTAATGAAGCCTGTGGTAAATATGATGGAGAGATTCCCATTTTTCCCGATTACGAATACGCAGCTCACCATGCTGCTAGAAGGAAACGCATGTAAGGACGGAAAGCTTCTCTACGATACTTTTCACACAGAGAGAATCAACTTTCTCCCGGGAATCACCACTTACCTGCGTACCAAATAAAAATAGGAGCCCCCTGCTTGATCCCAGGGGGCTTTTGCCTATTCGTGCAGCGTTTTCTCTACTGCACTTGTCTCTTTATTAATATGACGAGCCACAACGAAAAGATAATCAGACAATCGGTTGAGGTATTTGACCACGGACGGATTTACCTGCTCCTGCTGTGCCACATGGACTGCTTTGCGCTCTGCACGTCTGACGACCGTACGCGAAACATGGAAGGCAGCTGCTGCCGGATGTCCGCCAGGCAAAATAAAATTGGTGAGTGGAGGCAACTTTGCATCTAACATGTCAATTTGCTCTTCCAGAAAAGTAACGTCCTCTTCTGCAATTGGCCAACCTACCTTTTTACCTTCTGGCGTCGCCAGCTCAGCCCCTACATGGAACAGCTTTGTCTGAATGACATGGAAGACATCCTGCAATTCCTTCCATTCTTCTGTCGCAGGCAACAGGGCCAGTGCCAATCCAATCTGCGAGTTGGCTTCATCGCACGTACCGTATGCCTCAACACGGTCTGCAAACTTAGGCACGCGGACACCTGCAACCAGTGACGTCTCACCTTTATCCCCTGACTTTGTATAAATCTTCATTCCGTATCCCCTCCACAGGTTCCGTTTACAAAGCTTCTGCGACCAGAATCAATTCTGAGCTATTTGCATCAAAAGATGTCTTTGCAAAAGAACCGTATCGTTGTGTGACCTTCAAGCCGTTTAAGCGAAGCAGATGATGAAGCTCCGCGGGGAAAATATAGCGGAGAGTAAATCGGCCCCTCACCCGTTCCGTCACAACTCCCTGTGCATCCGTACGCTCGTATATGCGTGTCACTTCGGACAGTTGCTGAAAATGGTCATAACGGGTGTAATCCCACATCGCAACCTCTTCCCCCGACGGGAGTGGATAGGTGCCACGCAAGGACATTTTTTCATTTTCCTCGTAAAAATGATGAATCTTGGGCACAAACACGTTCATGATGAACTTCCCGCCTGGAGCCAGATGCTTGCGAATGCACGTCAATGCCTTCATTTGCTCTTGAACATGCAACAGGTGCAAAAACGACCGAAAAGGAATCATAATCTGCGAAAATGACTCCTGTAGGTCAAAGGTGCGCATATCCCCCTGCAATAGCTTCAAGCCGGATGTTACACCTTGTTCCTCTGCTTTTACCTGAGCCCTTGCCAACATATCCTGGGAAAGGTCAATCCCGGTAACGTCGATGCCAGCCTGCGCCATCGGAATGCTGATTCTTCCGGTGCCGCAAGCGAGATCCAGCACTTTTCCCCCTGCCAGCTTGGCTTGTTCCAGATAGAACTCAACATCACCCGCAACACCGCGTTGAGTGAGATCATAGTAGTCAGCCCATTGATACATATTGCTCATCTGGTCCTCCTATGCTTGCATTTCTTCTGATTGAAGGTAGGCCATAACGAGCTTTGCCGTGTTGTCGAGCGCTTCTTTATGTGTACGTTCATGGGAGTGAGATGCATCTACTCCCGGTCCGATCAAACCATGGACAACGTCATATCCAGCTCTCAGTGCAGCACTTGCGTCAGAACCATAGTAGGGATAAATGTCCACTTGGTAGTTCAGACCGTTCGCTTGTGCGAGCTTGGTCAGATGGCTGCGCAATCCGTAATGGTAAGGTCCTGTGGAATCCTTCGCACAAATGGACACGCAATACTCGTCTGTCGTCTGTCCGTCCCCAATCGCGCCCATGTCGACAGCCAGGTACTCCACCACGTTGTCAGGGATGCTGGAGTTGCCTCCGTAGCCAATCTCTTCATTATTGCTGATAAAAAAGTGCGTGGTGTAAGGCAGCTTCACGCTGGATTCACTCAGTTCTTTCAGAACCCCCAGCAACACAGCCACGCTTGCTTTGTCGTCGATATGGCGGGATTTGATAAAACCGCTATTCGTTACCGTCACCCGCGGATCAAAGGAGACGAAATCTCCGACGGAAATCCCAAGCGCAAGGACCTGCTCTTTGTTTGTGACCTTTTCATCCAGTCGGACTTCCATGTTCGCATCATTGCGCTCAGCTTTCCCCGCTTCTGAGCTGTATACATGCACGGAAGCTTTGGTGGACAAAATGGTACCGGTTACAAGACGACCGCTGCTAGTCTCTACGACGCAGTGCTCCCCTTCAATCGCATTGAATGCAAAGCCGCCGATCAAGGTCAGCTTCAAGCGTCCGTTGCTCTTTATTTCTTTTACCATCGCGCCCAGCGTATCGACGTGAGCTGTCAAGAGTCTTGCCTTTTCGTTATTGGCCCCCGCTACTGTTGCAACGATTGCCCCTTTGTTTGTCCGTTTATAGGAAACGCCAAGCTTTTCTAACTCTTGTGCAACCCAGGCCATTACTTTTTCCGTATTGCCAGATGGACTTGGGATGTTCGCCAATTGGCAAAAGCTTTGTACAACATATTCCGTGGATACACTCATCTGTATGTTCCTCCATTCGCCCATTGCGAAATAAACGTTAGGATTGAAGTTCTTCCTTAATAAATTGAAGCACTTCCTGCACATGCCCTTTGACCTTTACTTTTGGCCATACTTTTGCGATGTTGCCTTCTTTGTTGATGACGAACGTCGTGCGTTCTATGCCCATGTACTCTCGTCCGTACATTTTTTTCAATACCCACACACCATAAGCCTCTGCCACCTGGTGATCCGGATCTGCCAGAAGTGGAAAAGGCAATTCGTGCTTCGCGATAAATTTGTCATGTGATTTCACAGAATCCGGACTAATCCCGAGAACAACTGTATTCAGCTCAGCAAAGCCCGAATGGAAGTCACGAAAGTCGCATGCTTCTGTGGTACATGTCGGTGTTTGGTCCTTCGGATAAAAATAAAGTACCACATTTTGTCCATGAAATTGGGAAAGTGAGATGGTCTGATTGTTGCTCGCCTGCAAAGTAAATGCAGGTGCAGCTTGTCCTACTGCCGTCAAACTTTTCCCTCCTCTCAATAATGTCCTGTTTTCGCTGGTCCCATTTTACCACAATCTAGTAGTCACTTCATCCGCATACAAGTTGCGCTTTGATTCAGAAAAGGATAGAATAAAAAAAAATAAAATTTGGCCTAGTCAGTTGGATGGTGAATTCGCATGAAAGAGTTTTTTGAAGTAACAGATCCAGAAGCGCTAAAATCGCTTGCTATAGCGGAACGGGTTAAAATTTTGGAACTCTTTGAAGATTTGGAGCCCAGAACGGCCAAACAAATCGCTACAGAACTAGGCGAAAATGCTGCACGGCTACATTACCATGTGAAGGAGCTCGTGCGTGTTGGGCTGCTCGAGCAAGTGGATACCCGGGTAAAAGGCTCTATTGTGGAGAAGTATTATGAGCCTGTTGCCAAGGTCATTCAGGTCAAGCTCCAATTGATGATTGAAGAAAACGCTCAACAATTAAGTGATGTCATGTTTACTCCGTTTCGTACTACGGAAAAGGACCTCATGCGAACTCTCAATCGCTTCGTCGCAAGCGACCAAGATGTTAGGAAAGAGTATCAAAATACGTTCGCTTATAATTTGACTGAATTTTATTTGAGTCAAGAGGAACGTAATCAATTCGTGGAAGACATCTCTGATCTGTTGCAAAAGTACAAAGGGTTCAAAAAGGAATCTGGCCGTCGAAAATTCAAGTTTTTCGACACCCTGTTCCCATTGACTCCAGCTGACCCAACAGATGATTCAGATGATCCTTTTGATGATTCGGATGAATAAGTCACCAAGAAAACCATCAGGTACGATGGTTTTCTTTCATTTTCTAATCAAAGGAGGACTCCCATGCGGACGATCTTGTTTGATTTCGACGGCACAGTTGCCGATACCCTCCCCTTGATCTTCACCGCTTTTCGCTCTACCTTTCAGCAGTTTTTACAAGAGCATTATACCAACGAGCAAATTGTAGCTCTCTTTGGCCCCACAGAGACAGGCATTTTGCAAAACAAGCTTCCCACACATGTGCATGACAACGCCCTCGCTCATTTTTTTCGTGTATACACGGATGAACACTCCCGCGTACAAAATCCTGAAAATATCCGAAGCATGCTCGATGAACTTCACGCAGCAGGTATCCAAATGGGAATCGTAACAGGAAAAGGGCGCAAAAGCGCTGACATCTCCCTTCGAGAATGGGGATTAGCTTCGTATTTTTCCGTCGTGATCACAGGGGATGAGGTCACACATCCAAAGCCTCATCCAGAAGGTATTTTTACTGCTATGAAACAGTTAGGCGCTACGCCTGCGGAAACCATTTTCGTAGGTGACAGTGATGCTGATGTGTTGGCTGGTCGAGCCGCTGGTTTGCGAACAGTCGGTGTGGATTGGCTTTTGGTTACACAAAAGTCGGGAAAATTCGATCCCGAACCTGACTACCACTTTACGGATGTGCAAGCTTTTACCGATTGGATACTCAAATGCTAGATGAAAAAGGGTGTGCCCTATAGCCGAAGCGTGGACACACCCTTTTTTAATTAATACGCCCGTCCGAACCAGACGCTATGCTGTGACTCTTTGCCGCAGCAGATGCAGGCTTTCTTTTGTACAGGAGGCTCAAACGGGATGTTGCGAGAAGTGAACTTGGTTTCCTCTTTGATCTTCGATTCACAAGCATCATCCCCACACCAGCCAGCTAACACCCATCCGCTCGTTTTGTTTTCGCTCTCGCTTTTTGCAATATGAGCGGTTAGCTGCTCCAGTGTATCGATACCCAAATGTGAGTTCTCATCACGGAAGGCTAGTGCTTTTTGGAACATATTTTGCTGAATCTCTTCCAACAGTTGAACAACTGTTTGCGCGATACCTTCAAGTGAAACCGTCACCTTCTCCCCTGTATCACGGCGAGCCAGAATTACTTGACCATTTTCCACGTCACGCGGGCCGAGCTCCAGACGCAGAGGCACGCCGCGCATTTCCCACTCATTGAACTTCCAGCCTGGTGTTTCTTCGCGAAGATCCGCACGGACACGCACACCTGCGGCCTTGATCTCGTCAAAGAGTGGATCAAACGCCTCCATGACTTTCTCGCGCAGCTTCATCGGACCGACTGGGATCATAATAACCTGTGTCGGAGCCATGCGAGGCGGCAACACTAGACCGCGGTCATCGCCATGCACCATGATCATCGAACCAATCAGTCGCGTAGAGGTTCCCCATGATGTGGTGTGAACGTACTTGAACTGATTGTCACGATCCAAAAACTTGATTTCAAAGCCACGCGCGAATTTATCGCCCAAATAGTGCGAGGTTCCCGCTTGCACTGCTTTGCCATCCTTCATCATCGCTTCAATGGAGTACGTGTCAACAGCACCGGCAAAGCGTTCACTTGGTGTTTTTTGTCCCTTCCAAACCGGAATGGCCAGCTCCTGCTCGACGACCTCTCGGTAAATCTCCAGCATTTGCATCGTTTCCTGACGAGCTTCCTCCTCTGTCGCATGTGCCGTGTGGCCTTCCTGCCAGAGAAATTCTGATGTCCGCAAGAACGGCATCGTCCGCTTTTCCCAACGAAACACGTTTGCCCATTGGTTGATTAATACAGGCAAGTCGCGGTAGCTCTGAATCCATTGGCTGTACATATGTCCAATGATCGTCTCAGAGGTTGGACGTAGCGCGAGCTTTTCCTCTAGTGGCTCCCCCCCCCCCCCC
>NZ_AKIX01000121.1:0-992 GCF_000282075.1 Brevibacillus sp. BC25 | reverse complement strand
TTGCCACCACTGGCACCTGAAGCCAGCGCGTCTGCCATTCCGCCACGACCGCATATTCCCATCCAAGTAGCCAGTGCTGTTGACAAGCTGACTTTCACTTTTCGGGCTTATAAAAACTGGTGAGCCATGAAGGACTCGAACCTTCGACCCTCTGATTAAAAGTCAGATGCTCTACCAACTGAGCTAATGGCTCATGAAAAATGGTGGGGAGAGACGGATTCGAACCGCCGAACCCGGAGGGAGCAGATTTACAGTCTGCCGTGTTTAGCCACTTCACTATCTCCCCAATTTCATGGTGCCGGCAATAGGACTTGAACCCACAACCCCCTGATTACAAGTCAGGTGCTCTACCAATTGAGCTATACCGGCATATCTTTAATTATGGCATATCTTTCATGAAAAATCAAGGTTTTTTTATTCCGTTAAACCTTTTTCATGTTTATGAACTATGCCATCTCGTTAAGAAAGATGGCGGAGCTGACGGGACTCGAACCCGCGACCTCCGGTGTGACAGACCGGCGTGAACTCCAACTTCACCACAGCTCCATATTTGGTTGCACCCACTGGGCACTCCGATCCTACTTGATCAAGAAGATTACTCGACGAAGAGCAAGTAGAAAATTTGGTTGCGGGAGCAGGATTTGAACCTGCGACCTTCGGGTTATGAGCCCGACGAGCTACCGAGCTGCTCCATCCCGCGATAGTCAGGACGACTGAGTGTCAGTGTTGCCACAGGACGTGGCGCTTTTAGCTGACCTTCCTTGTCCATTAATATAAGTGGTGGAGGCTGACGGGATCGAACCGCCGACCCTCTGCTTGTAAGGCAGATGCTCTCCCAGCTGAGCTAAGCCTCCAAATCCCTGACAAAGTGACGAGTATGCTTCTTAGCATACTCTGAGAACTCTGCAGGTACCTTAATCACTGTTAAGGTGTTTTTAGGTGACCCGTAGGGGATTCGAACCCCTGTATGACAGCGTGAAAGGCTGCTGTGT
>NZ_AKIX01000120.1:0-15483 GCF_000282075.1 Brevibacillus sp. BC25 | reverse complement strand
GGGGAGCCGCTGATGCCGGCAGATGAAGCATTCAAATTCTCGGGAATGGCTTCGTTTGAAGCAGAGTTCCTCCGTTTTACGATTGAAGAGCTGACGCAAATTGCTGTGAATGCTGCAATCGGTGAAATCCGTCGCGCCCATGATACCATGACAGAATTCATGCGTATGGCACAGTCCGGGGAAGACGAGCGTCTGTTGCGCAAAGAAGCAGCAAGCAACGCCAAGACACAGGCTCTGTCAGCTGTTGAAGCACTGTCTACCGCTTCGTTCGAGCGCGACTTGGCAAAAGAGCGCGAGGAGCTGCTCTACTACGTTCGCCAGCGCTTGTTCTTCCGTTTCAATGAACTGTTCAATTTCGCTTTTAATCCGGCTGTCATTAAGGACGATGGACGCAACATGAAGCAAGTACTGCAAGGATGCTTGACTGATCTTCTGCGTTCGATCAGCTACGACTTGGCGCAGGAGCTGAGAGCGACTACCCTTCGTTTGGAGAAATTCACGAACAAGCAGGGGACAACGCTTGTTGCGGCGTGGCAAAAGGATGTACAAAGCTACGCAGCAGGCATGACCTTGGCACCTTATCAGCAGCGGCAGGTGGAAACACTGTCCTTTGCTAACGAACTGCCAGTAGCCGAATCTGCATTTGCATCTGCGATTTCCTTGTTCAAAAACACCAAAGACTTTTTCGAGCAGGATGGCAAAGGGAAAATGCGTGAAGAACTGGAGAAGCGCATGCAAGAACCAGTGAGCGGGTATGTAGAAATCGGAAACAAGCAGCTGGATGAGCAGTTTTCTACGCTGTTCCAAGAGCTGGTGGCAAGTGAGCGCAATCGTGTCATCGACCAGATCAACGAGTATTTCACCGGTCTGTTTGCGGCTCTTGAGATGAACATCGATCTCGACGAGCTGGCGGCAAAAGTGAGTCGTGTGGCGGCTGAGTTGGAGTAATAAATTTTCCTACAAGTAAAAAGGGCAGTCCCTACGTCTTGTTCAGACCAGGGATTGCCCTTTTTACGGTAGAAGTAGGAGGAGCGCATAGAGAGTCTGGCGCATTCATCACTCTACCCGTAGCAAAATATGCTTGAATCCATCTTCGTCTCGTTCGTGCTGAAAAATAACTGTCCACGTCAATGACCCATCAAAAATGTACATATCAGAAGTGAATCGCGTGTAGTTTTCTAGCAGATGCTTTGCGTCCATCTTCATTACTTTGTCACGAATCATCTCTTTACCAAACGTGCTGTACCCTTCCCAAAATACGAGTACCTCACTTTTCTGGAGTAAAAATGATACAGCTTCATCTTTGGACATACCCTCTCTGGCAATACCTTGATCATTATTTTTGAATCTCGCTAATTCCCAAAGGCAACCTTGGTACTGTGAAACATATCGCTTATATAAAAATCGGCGAAAGCTACAGCTTTCCGTATCAAAAAAGATGGAAACATAGCGTTCTTTTAACGACTTAGAACGTTCTTTCTCTAAAGATGAAATCGTACGTGTATTCACAACATCAGGACGATACTGAACTGGACGATAGTAAAATTCTTGTTTATCGCCATTTTTTTTCGTCACTTTGGTAGAGAATCCATAGCTCATTTCTTCGAGATAATTTGTCCTAGCAAACATATCTAGTTCGTACTGCAATTGACTCTTGTGAAGCTTTGCAAATTCTCCTGCTGGTATTGTTTTCACAAAGCACCCATTTGGAATATGTTCAATATGGCTGACTCTTTTCCCGATGATCGTGCCATCTGGATCCCACACCTCAAATATTTTTTCTGGTTCAAGTACATGCTGGATCTCAGTGAGCCGAGGATTATAAAATTGTGCGTAATCATCGTCGTGAGAATCAAAATCCAAATCCTCTTGGACCCCAATGACGATCACTTCGTCGAGTTTACATATGTCCAGCCTCATGGTTCCTCCTGTGGTATACAATGATTCGATTTTAATTTCCAGTATAAGTAAGAGATGACGTAACTGTAAATACAGTTACGTCAAAAAGGATCAACCCATGGATTTCCAGGGATAGAAATGATGACCATCCATTTGTTCCCAATTATCGTTTCTTTTTTTTTGCAAGTGAAAGTGAGGGAGATTGGCTGGGCGAGTTCCCCGGCTAGAAACATAATGTGCTTGATGGTGCATATTCTTATACCCAGTTTGCGTTACTACGTCTTCTGCTCGGCTCTTCCTAACACTAAATGTATCTTCCTCATCTTTCGCAGCCAGTTTAGCTGCTGTAAGGGATAGCGGTGTGGTAACGAGGACTCCTCCAGAACTATTCAATCGTGCTCGAAAGTGTTTAACATTATTCTTTTTAATTTCATCTGCAATTTCACTAGTCATGGTTACACTTTCTGTGATAACTCGGGCATAAGAACGCCCTTCATTCTCTCTAATATTTCTCTCTAAGGCTGCTTGGTTTTCTAAATAATTATCTAAATACTCACTAACAATAATGGCACCTGTAACCAACGCTACAAAGTCTCCCACAGGCAGAGGGCCATCGATTGCTGCCAGAGCTCCTAATGTAACCAATCGAGCTGCTAATTGCCGTTCCGTCATTTTAAGTCCAGCGTTGCCTAGAGCCTTTATTGCAGCACTTTCTGACATAGAGCTTCGCAAGCTCATACTTTCCTCTGGGAAGCTTTGATGGATTTGATAGTATTTGTAGTATTCTTGTGCAAGTGCATCTATTCTTGCAAAGTCTTCCTGCAAGTCGTTATAGTTAATATCCTCAGATTTTTTTGCTTTCTTGATGGAGGTTTGTTTAGGCTGATGTTTATCAATAATTGATGCAACATCTTCGAAATAGTATACATCATGTTGATTCATATAATCTTTTATTTCTTCTACCATCTGGATTCTATGCGGTTTTTCTTCAAAATCTTCTTCAGTGATACCAGTAATGAATGCCTCGATGTCACTTCGCTGAATTTGTTCCTTCTCTACTATTTCCTCATTGGCAAACGCATAGTTAGAGTTGGAAAAGAATAACCCAAAAATCAGTAGTAATTTAACCCAAAGTATTTTTTTCATCACATATTTCGTTTGTACTACTGGTGCCAAGTAGTTACAAACTTCACTCCTCTCAAATGAATTAACTTCTAGTACCTTAAGATTGCTTAAAGGTATATTCTGTAAATATTTACAGTTTGAAGCTTAGCATAACATTGAATATATGTAAATTATTGTTTTTTTGATAAATGATAATTCGATCGATAAAATCATGCCGCCAATCAATGAACGCCTGCATGGAACTGTGAGTGTCTTCTTGAAGGAGCATGAAACCATCAAGCATGATCTTATCTGTATACTCGATGTCTTTGGACGGTTTGCGACTCTTGAGATGAACATCGATCTCGTCGAGTTAGCGGCAAAAGTAAGTCGTGTAGCGGCTGAGTTGGCTTAATTAATTTTCCTACAAGTAAAAAGGGCAGTCCCTACGTCTTGTTCAGACCAGGGATTGCCCTTTTTCATTTCCGATTCTCCCATTCCTCCCGCAAAATTCCCATCTTAATCGCATCGTAATATTCACCGCGAACAATCCTTGCTTTGCGTACCCGCGCTTCTTCCGCCATTCCCATGTGAGCAGCGAGCTTGATCATCCGTTCGTTGCCGGACCACGTACCAATGCCTAAACGGACCGTATCCATGTGGGTAAACAAGTAGTCGATCCACATACCAAACGCTTCCCGGCCATAGCCATTTTGCCAATAGAGGGAGTCGTAAATAACGATTCCGATTTCGCACCAGTTCGTCTCTTCGGATACCCAATAGCGACCGACACTGCCTTTTAGCTCCCCGTCAATCTCAATCATCAGCTCGGTTCTTGGTGCATCTGTCCCGATGAGAGCCAGAGACTCCTGGTGGCGTGGGAGGGCACGATACTCTTCTTTTGTGTACGGATCAAGAGGTTTATAGGGACCATTCCAATTGAGATGTTCACGATCTTCTGCTTCATATTTCCAATAGTAGATCGTATCCATATCTTCTGCTCGAATATCTCGTAGAACGACCTTTTCTCCTTGTAAATGAATACGCATGACTGGTTCTCCTTTCGTGTGGGTGAATCTGGTACAATCATTGTAAAATAGAACTGCTCCTATACATAGTGACAGATTGGGAGGGTTAGATAGGGACAGATAGGAGGGCCGCTGATGGAGTACATGCCGATCATGGATGCACAGAGCAAGGAACCTCTGTATCAGCAGCTATACAAGCAATTGAGCAAACGGATTGCATCAGGAGAGATACCGTCCGGAACCAAAATGCCGTCGATCCGTCAGTTGATGAAAGCAAGTGGGGTCGGAAAAAATACGATTGAGGCAGCCTATCAGCAACTGCTTGCAGAAGGCTACATCGTGAGCAGGGAGCGAAGCGGCTTTTTTGCTGCCGAGATCGAGAGATGGTCAGAGCCAGTAGATCAGGATGAGGAGATATCCTTGTACTCGTCCATCTTGAAAAAGAAAAAAGGGGAGCATCTCACCTGTCGTTACAACTTTCACGGCTCTGTCATTGATACGAAGTCGTTTCCTTACGCGGCATGGCGCTCTTGCATGCTGGAAGCGCTGGATGTTTATCCGGAGGACTTTTCTTTTTACGGGGATGATCAAGGAGAGTGGGAGCTGAGAGAGGAGCTTAGTAAATATTTGCGCAGAGCACGTACGCTCATTTGTCGGCCTGAGCAAATCATCATCGGCACCGGATTACAGCAGGCTCTCAGCTTTTTATGTCTGCTCTTGGCAGATCGGCATCGTGTGGTTGCGATCGAGGAGCCTGGCTATGCAGATGCACGGATCGTCTTTTCCCATCACGGTTATGAGGTCGTGTCAATCCCGCTTGGGGAAGATGGGCTATCCATTGAAGCCTTGGAGAAAAGCAACGCAACGGTCGTGTACACGACGCCTGCCCATCAATTTCCGTATGGGATGGTCTTGCCAATCGGTCAGCGTCAGCAATTGCTGCAATGGGCAAAGAGAAAGAACGGAATTATCATCGAAAATGATTACGATGGCGAATTCCGCTACAATGTCCACCCTACGCCATCTTTGCAAGGGATGGATCGGGACGGATGTGTGGTTTATATCGGCAATTTTTCCAAAGCATTTTCTCCAGCACTTCGCTTGGATTACACGGTACTTCCGAGGCAATTACTCGGGCGATATTTGGAAGCATTCCAGGCGTATCCTTCTCCGGTTTCCCGCCATTTGCAACGAAGTATGCAGTTGTTCATGCAAAAGGGCTACTGGGAAAAGCATGTCCGAAAAATGCGCACCGTCTATCACCGCAAACATGATGCACTGCTTCGGGCGATACAGACCTACATGCCCCAGGAAGTCCGAGTATTAGGACAGTCAGCAGGGCTGCATATTTTGCTGGAGGTAGATACTTCCCGAACGGAGAAGGAGCTGATCGAGCTGGCGCGTGCGGCCGATGTTCGCGTTTATCCGAGCGGCCATAACTGGGCCAATGATCCGACGAATGCACGGCCGCGAATCATCGTTGGATTTGGTGGAGTGGAGGAACAAGACATTGTGGTAGGAATCAGTCGTTTGGCAGAAGCTTGGTTTTCGTTATGATCTGCGCTTTTGCCGGATCTTCTCGTTCTTATCCTTGTCATCACCTTCTTCTTCCTCTGACTCTTTCTTTTCGATTTTTTGCTCATGGAATTCAACTGGCGTTTGCCCGAACACGCGATCTAGCGGGGTGTAGTAATGCTCGGGCCATCCCGAGCATGCCAAAAATCAAAAGGGATACGCCAATAATCAAGCCGGACATCATCATCATCATCTGTTTTTTTGTCCCTCCTTTTTGTAAGGTTATGGATGATTTACGATGAGGGTCTCAAATAGTTTCAACAGAAAAAAGCAGCCTATTGCGTAGGACAGGGCAGTTGTCCAGCGCATAGGCTGCTTGGCTATTATCGGCAAGGATTATTTCATGCTTTTTTGGTACTCATCAAACTGAGTGGTTACTTCATTCGAAGGCTTGCTGGTCAAATGGCTGACAACCACGATGGCGAGCAGGCTAATGGCAAAGCCGGGAACCATCTCATAAAGGAAGTCCTTCAGCACATCAAAACGAGTCCAGATGATAACGGTAAGCGCACCAGCAACCATTCCCGCGAGAGCACCCCATTTGTTCATACGCTTCCAATAGAGGGAGAGCAGAATGACAGGCCCAAACGAAGCGCCGAATCCGGCCCACGCATATCCGACGAGATCGAGGATCGTGTCATTTTTATTCAAGGCGAGCAAAAAGGCGATGACAGATACAAGCAAGACAGACAAGCGGCCAATCGTGACCAGCTCTTTGTCAGTGGCAGAACGGTTGAAGAAGGTTTTGTAAATATCCTCGGTCAAGGAGCTGGAAGTAACGAGCAGCTGAGAGGAAATCGTACTCATGATCGCTGCCAAAATCGCCGCCAGCAAAAAGCCGGTAATCAGTGGATGGAACAGGATCGTACCCAGTTGGATGAAGATCGTCTCAGGATCGCTCAACGTCCAGCCTTGCTTGGAGTACAGGGCGATACCGACCAGACCTGTCAGCATGGCGCCAGCGACGGAGAAAATCATCCAACCCATACCGATGCTGCGTGCTTTTTTGATCTCACTCGTGGACGTGATCGCCATAAAGCGAACGATAATGTGCGGTTGTCCGAAATAACCGAGACCCCATGCAAACAAGGAAATGATACCGAGCAGGCTCGTCCCTTTAAAAATATCGAGCAAAGAGGGATCGACAGCGTGGATCTCCGTAAACGTTTCTCCAAATCCACCTGCTGTAAGAACGGTCACGAGCGGAACGAGAATGAGCGCGATGACCATAATGAGTCCTTGTACAGCGTCCGTCCAGCTTACAGCGAGGAAGCCACCAAACAATGTGTAAGCAATGGTGACCAATCCGACAATCCATAGTCCCGTTAGATAACTCAGATGGAAGGTGTTTTCAAACAACACGCCTCCAGAAACGAGACCAGATGAGACGTAAAAAGTAAAAAAGATCATAATAACAAGAGCCGAGACAAGACGAAGCATCCGAGACCCGTCCCCGAAACGATTTTCCAAAAAAGCAGGAATCGTAATCGAGTTGTTGGCAACCTCCGTATACGAACGAAGACGGGGAGCGACATACAGCCAGTTGGCATAAGCACCGAGAGTCAGACCGATGGCAATCCAGGAAGCGCTAAGACCTTGGGCAAACATGGCGCCTGGCAGGCCCATCATCAACCAGCCACTCATGTCGGATGCACCTGCACTGAGAGCGGTTACAGTTGGACCGAGCGACCGACCGCCGAGCATGTAGTCTGTCAGATTAGAGGTACGCTTGTAGGCATAATAGCCGATCAGGAGCATACCTGCCATGTACACAATAATAGATGCGAGCAGCATATTCATTGTCATCACCTCGTTGTGTTTAGTATTTATGAATTTTATATGAACATCTTACACGTTATCATGCCCAATTATAAAAATCTATAAGGAAACACAGAAAATTTTGTAGAGCCTCAATAAAAAGTTTTTTAATAACACGAAAAAGCCCGCGATGATTGATCGCAGGCTTTTCTTGAAATGTTTTCCAAATTACTGAACTTGAACCTGACCGTTTCCGTCGAGTGTTACTTTGAATTCCTTTACGACAGTAGGCTCCGCACCTTGGTTGTTCAAATCGTGCTTAAGCACTTTGAAAGTACCATCGGCAGAGAGCGTGCCTGTATATTCAACACCAAACATGTCAGATTTGTAAAAGCTAAAGTTCGCTAGCTCGGTCTTTTGCAATTCTTCTACGAGCAACTGACCATCTCCGCTGAACATTGCATTACGCAATGCTTCAGAGGATTCGTATTTTTGTTGGAGATATGTTTGCAGCTGTTTGGCGACCTCAGACTCTGCCAGTTGCTTGCCGACTTCTAGAACTTGTTGGCCCGCTTCGACAGCCTGTTTGCCTGTCTCAATCGCTTGTTGACCTGTTTCTACTGCTTGCTGAGCGGTTTGCACTCCTTCGGATATTTCGGAGCAGGCAGTGAGCAATAGCGCAAATGCAATAATTAATACTTTTTTCATGTGATTCACTCCTTTCTGGCGTGACGATTCATACTTTATTTATTTTACCGTATATCCACTGACTTCGCATCCGCATATGATGAGGTAAGCGTAAGAGCTGCATTGATTACAGGGAGGAAACACAATGATTCAAGGGAAAGTAAAATGGTTCAGCAAAGAAAAGGGCTATGGGTTTATTGAGCGCGATGGAGGACCTGATGTATTCGTACACTATTCTGCGATCACGGGGCAAGGTTACCGGAATTTGGAGGAAGGCGAGCAGGTGGTTTTTGAGATTGTGAATGGACAGCGGGGGCTGCAAGCAGCTAATGTAGCGAAGAAAATCGTGTAAAAGAGGTATCATCTTCTAAAAACACATGGCGAAGGACTTCCTTCGATTTCAAAAACGCCGTCATACCTGTACAAGGCAGACGGCGTCTTATTTATGTCATGTAGCTTTCGGGATTGTGATCAAAGGTTGTTGTAGAGAAAGACTGACAAAGCAATGACCAGAGCGATCGTGATGATGCCGTAAATGATCAACAGGTTGCGGGAACGTTGTTTAAAACCCCGCACTTTAGATTCGGATGGGTTAATTCCGATTTTTATCGTAACGACGAGACCTATAAGAACAAGTACAATAATAGCAATAATGAAAGGCAAAATACTCATAACAGCCAGTCCTTTCTGTATGGCACAGTCATCCTGCTGGATATACTCAAGGATGCATACGGTAGCTTACTTCGATCATATACCGACCGCACAAAAATGTTGCCATCCACTTGGGGATTATTTTGCCCATCCACTTGCCATGAATGCATCCGCTAAGCGCGAAACTGCCTCAGGGATCTGATCTAGGGTAGCTCTGCCAAAGGTGAAGCGGACATATCCTTGCTCTGCCCCGAAAAGATGTCCCGGAACGAAGACAACTCCCCGTTTGACTGATTCTGTAAGAAGAGTTTCGCCGCTCCATTCCCCTTTGAATTTGCACCACAGGTGAATGCCTCCTTCTGAACCGACCATTTCTACTTGATCACCGAACTTGTCTTGAAGCGAGGAGACTAGCTGATCGTGCCGTAAGGGCAGCTCTGTTCGCAAAAGATCGATGTGACTCGCAAACTGAGGCGATCCGAGAAAGCGATTCGCTAGCCATTGCGGAAAAATGCTGTGTCCAAAATCAAACTGCTGTTTCGCATCTGCCAGTCTTTCCATGACAGTAGGGGGCCCGACGATCCAGCCGATCCGTAGACCTGAGGCGACGATTTTGGTCAAAGAGCTGATGTAGAGTACTGTTCCGTGTTGATCCAGCGATTTTAAGGTTGGGACGGGCTCCCTCGAAAAACTCGTCAAGCTGTATGGATCATCCTCGATGATCGGAATCCCGTTTTCATAGGAGAACGCGAGCAATTCCTGGCGCCGCTCCAATGAAAGCAGTGTCCCTGTCGGGTTTTGATAATTCGGATTGAGAAAAACCATTTTGATGCGGTGCTGTCGGTGCAGTTGGGCCAAGTGCTTTGGGTCGATTCCGTCCCGGTCGACAGGCAGCGAGAACGTACGCAAGCCAGCGGAATGAAAAAGCGGCAAGGAATAACAGTAAGACGGCTCCTCAATGGCAACCGCATCCCCTGGCTTTAACAGACATTGAACGACGAGATGAAGAGCCTGCTGCGCGCCTGATGTGATCAGGATCGAGGTAGCAGGTGCTGCGATGCTTCGCCATGTTTTCATATGGAGACTCAATGTCTCTCGCAAAGCCCAATTGCCCTGCGGATGCTCATAGCCGAGATGAGCCGGGAAATCATCGGAGGTCATGAGTTGCTGGAGTGTTTGATTGGGGACGAGATCGGTAGAGAGCTCGCCACTCGCTAAATCGATCAACTCATTTTCCTGTGTTTCACGACGGATTTTGCGAATCAACGGTAAATTCGGACGAAATGACCCTGACTCCGTCAAATGACGCCAGTTCGGAACGCGGGTCCGTGCCAGTCCCCAAATATCTTGGCTGACGATGGTGCCACTTCCTTGTATGCGCTCGATCATGCCTGCGGCTTGCAGCTCATCGTACGCCGCGACGACGGTCGAACGGTTGACGTTCAGTTCTTTGGCCAGCGTGCGCTCCGAGGGCAAATAGCTGCCAGGGCCGAATTCACCGCTGCTGATTCTTTGCTCGATTTGCTCTGCTATTTGTTTATATAAGGGCTTTGTAGCCACAGAAGATATGCCATCCATCACGAATCCCGCTTTCTACATTTATCCATTTATTATATCATGACATTCCGATCTTTCATTTTTGTCTCGGTCAGGTAAAATAGATGAGATGGAAGGAGAGATGGACGATGAAACAATACCTGGATTTGTGCCAGCGCATTTTAGATGAGGGTGTCACAAAAGAGGATCGGACAGGCACCGGAACGACCAGTGTTTTTGGGCATCAGATGCGTTTTGACCTGAGTGAAGGCTTTCCCATGGTCACGACGAAAAAGCTGCATATGAAATCGATCATCCACGAATTGCTCTGGTTTTTATCGGGCGATACCAATGTCCGCTACTTGCAGGAAAACGGCGTGCGGATCTGGAACGAATGGGCCGACGAAAACGGAGATTTGGGACCGGTATACGGAAGCCAATGGCGCTCCTTTACTGGACGCGACGGCAAAACAGTGGACCAGATTCAATGGATCATGGATGAGATCAAACGCAATCCGGACTCTCGCCGCTTGATCGTTAGTGCGTGGAATCCGGCTGAATTGGACAAGATGGCATTGCCGCCTTGTCACCTGCTGTTCCAGTTTTACGTAGCGAATGGCAAGCTGTCCTGCCAGCTGTATCAACGTAGTGGCGACACATTTTTGGGTATACCTTTTAATATCGCTTCCTACGCTTTGCTGACGCATATGGTGGCGCATGTCACCGGGCTTGAAGTGGGCGATTTTGTTCATACGATCGGAGATGCTCATCTGTACCTTAACCATATCGAGCAGGTCAAGCTACAGCTCACTCGCGAGCCGAAACCACTGCCGAAGCTCGTGCTCAACCCAGAGGTGAGTTCGATTTTTGACTTCAAATACGAGGATATTGAAATCGTCGGCTACGAATCCCACCCGCACATCAAAGGCGAGGTGGCCGTATGATCAGCCTGATTGTTGCCTATGCCCGCAACCAAGTCATCGGAAAAGATGGCGACATGCCGTGGCACCTTCCTTCCGACTTGAAAAATGTGAAGGAATTAACGACAGGCAAAACGATCGTGATGGGACGCAAAACGTTCGAATCGATCGGCAAGCCGCTGCCTAACCGCAGAAATGTCGTCCTGACACGCAGCCAGGACTTTCACCCTGAAGGTGTAGATGTTGTCCATACGAAGGAAGAAGTGCTCGCCATGGGCGATGTCATCATCTTTGGCGGCTCGGAAATTTATCGCCAGTTCCTCGATGTTGTTGATCGTCTGTACATTACGGAAATCGATTTGGAAACAGAGGGCGATACGTTCTTCCCAGCATGGGATCGCGATGCTTACACCATGGTGGAAAAGCGTGAGGGTATCGTGGATGAGAAGAACGTTCATCCGCATGCGTTTTACGTGTATGAGCGAAAAAATAGCTGATAATCGGAAATGCCTCGTTGCTGAGGCATTTTTTTGTTCTTTTTTCACCTCTTTTGCTAGGTCGTTCGTCATGTGAATACTCGACATATGTATGGAACCACATGCATATAAACCATAGAAAATAGCAGGGACGAACCCAAGGAGGTGATAGGGATGAAGGTAGACTTTCACGTCCATCTGGAGGAAGGGCCGTATTCGCTGGACTGGTTGCTCAAGCAAGCGGAATCATTGCGCCCCCTCGTAGAGCATGCCGAAGTGAAGGGGAGCCGAAAATGGGCAAGTATGCTGACCAATGGGTTGGCAGAACGCCTTCAACAAGGCCCGTATTCACGAGATTGGCTGGAATTGTATCGATTACGTGCCAAACAGGCGGGGATTCAGCAAGTTTGCGTGGTCGAGCACTTATACCGTTTTCTGGAGTATCGGTCGTACTACGAGCAGCATGTGCACATCGGCTCTGATCGCTTGGGGACCGCGCAGCGCAAATGGCTGAGTCAGGTCGCAAATGACTCATTGGACAGTTTTGTTGTTTTCCTGCAAAAAGAGCGGCTTCGTTGGGCGGAGGATGGAATTGAGCTGCGATTGGGGATTGAACTGGATTATTTTTCAGGTGGAGAAGAGACACTGCGGCAGGTCATCAATCAATATCCTTGGGATGTGTGCATAGGGGCCGTGCATTTTCTGGAAGGCTGGGGCTATCCGATCCACGATGTACGAGAACGCTTTGGAAGACAGGAGCTAATCGGATTGTACAGCCTTTATTTTGATAAGCTGGAGCAGGCGATCGAATCGCAATTATTCGATGTGATTGCCCATATCGATGGCATCAAAGCGTTTGGTGTACGACCGGATGAAACTGCCCTATTGCCGTATTATCAGCGTGTGGCCAGAGCTCTTGGACGCAGGGGGATTGCGACGGAAATCAATACAGGCTACGGTCTGGCGAGTCAGCTCCGGGAATTTTCGCCCAGCTATCGTTTTTTGGAAATTTTGTTCCAGAATGAGGTGCCCATCACCTTGGCGTCTAGCGCTACTGCACCTGATCAAGTCGGTCAGCAGTTGGACGAGGCTCGAGCCCAGTTGAAACGGTTAGGCTATACGAGCTTTGCGGTCTTTGAGAAGCGAAAATGCAGCATGCTTGTTCTGGATTAGTCAAGCTCCCCATTTGACCCATGATTCTGCTATGATGGGAGAAGAATGGTACATCCAGGGGAGGAGTAAGAACTATGGCCTTGCAGGAACAATTAAAAGAGCTACTCAAAGAGATGGAGCCGCAAATCATTAGCTGGAGGCGTCATCTGCACCAGCATCCCGAGCTTTCCTTTCAAGAGGAGAAGACCCCAGCCCTCATTGCCGGAATATTGAGAGGACTTCACTTTGATGAGGTTCGCACAGGTGTTGGCGGTAGAGGAGTCATCGGCGTTTTGCGCGGAGGGCGCCCGGGTAAGGTAGTCGCGTTGCGTGCGGATTTTGACGCACTGCCGATTCAAGATCAAAAAGAAGTGCCGTATAAATCTACCGTCCCTGGCGTCATGCATGCGTGTGGTCATGATGCACACACTTCCCAGCTATTAGGACTTGCTGCTGTTTTAGCAGCACATCGCGAGCAGTTTCCCGGTGAAATTCGCTTTGTCTTTCAGCATGCGGAAGAGGAAAATCCGGGCGGAGCTACCCAAATGGTTGAGGATGGTGCTGTAGATGGCGTCGATGCGATCTTTGGCGTTCATCTCTGGTCGATGTTCCCTGTGGGGAAGGTGTACATTAGCGCAGGTCCGCTCATGGCGAATACGGACGACTTTTCCATCGAGATCAAAGGAAAAGGGGGACATGGTGCTGTTCCAGAAGAAACCGTCGACTCCATTGTAATCGGTTCACAAATCGTCGGTCATTTGCAAACGATTGCCAGCCGCAATGTCAGCCCGTTAGAAAGTGTGGTCGTAACCGTGGGGACGTTCCACGGCGGAGATAGTACGAACATCATCGCAGATAGCTGTCGTTTGACAGGGACTGTCCGCACCTTTTTGCCAGACGTCCGCGATCGTGCGGAGCAGCGCCTGACCGAAATTGCGGAGGGGACAGCTGCCATGATGGGAGGCAGCGCTACGGTTGTCTACGATCGAGGGTACCCAGCCGTCATTAACCATGAAAAAGAAGCAACGATCGCACAGGAAGCAGCCATTGCTGCATTCGGAGTTGGTCGTGTGGAATCGATGAAGCCGTTGATGGGTGGCGAGGACTTTTCGTACTACTTGAAAAAGGTGCCCGGCGCTTACTTGTTCGTAGGAGCAGGCAATCCAGAAAAGCTGGCGACATATCCCCATCATCATCCACGTTTTGATATCGACGAGGATGCCATGCTGATCGCAGGCGAGCTCTTGGGACGAACAGCGCTGCACTATTTGGAAACACATTAACGATAAGAAAATTCATGAAAGATGCGCTTTTGCCTACATAGGACAAAGGCGCTTTTTTTGCTTTCAACCATAAGCTATACGAGGCTAGTTAGAAAATCGAACAAGGGAGGGAGTGGCCTTTCGGTGAGAAAACGGATAGGCGTACTGACCTACCGAGGAGAATCAGGCTTTGTCGAGCCCGGCTATTTGCGAAGGCTGGTAGAGGCAGGAAGAGAAATGGGGGCAGAGGTTTTTTTGTTTAGCCCACAAGATGTCCAGTTTGCAGAAAAGCGGATCAACGGTTTTGTACCAAATGGCAATAAGTGGAGACGAGAGCGCTTTGCCTGGCCCGATATCGTCATCGACCGTTATCGCTACTATCCATTGCCTAAGCATCGTGCCTATTTGCCATTTCGCAAGCAAGACTGGTTTCGTTATGCGAATAACCGCTTTTCGAACAAATATGTCGTTCATCAGATTTTGATACAAGATCCTGAGCTACAGCGCTGGCTTCCCGAAACACTCCCCTACGACAGACAAACGCTTGCTGCGATGCTTGCCAATCATCGTCTGGTTTATCTCAAGCCGACAAACGGCACAGGTGGCAGAAGCATACTGCGTGTGGAGAAACGAGCAGGTCGCTACCTTTTACATGGCAGGACCAAGAAGCAAGCCAAAAGCTGCGAAAAAATGGCGACGCTCACAGAGGTGTGCGAGCGGCTGGAGCATTGGATGAAGAATGAGAAGAGCGGAAACGAGCAGTTTTTTCTTCAACAGGGGCTACGGTTGTCACTGGTTCCCAAGCGAACAGTAGATGCTCGCCTGCTTGTGCAAAAGGACGGGAAGGGTCAGTGGTGTTTGACCGGGATGGGCATTCGCGTTGGGCCGATACAATCGTCCACCTCGAATTTGCATGGAGGGGGAACTGCTTTGCCTGCTGTTTCCTTTTTGGTCCAACGTTTTGGTCAGGAAATGGCAGAGCGGATTGCGCTGGAATGCAAGGAACTCGCAATCAAGACTGTCACACGCATTGAAGAACATTTCGGTCTGATGATGGAGTTTGGCTTTGACCTGGGGATTGATGTTAACGGGAAGGTTTGGATTATTGAAATTAATCCGAAGCCAGGCAGAGAAATTTTCAAGCAGATGCGTCAGCACAAGCGATATGCGACGGCGGTTCGACGGCCGTTGGAGTATGCGTTGTATCTTGTTAATAAAAACAATGCAGCTAATTAACGGGGATCTTCCATAGAGGAAGGTCTCTTTTTTTTGGTATTTTCGTTTCTTTTAGGAGGGGGACACGGCATAATAATAAAAAAATGCACAAGAGGTGAAACGCACATGCAAAAGCAATCATTTTCCATCGGACTCGACGAGGAGTTGACACTGCGCGGAGACATTCATACGGAGGAAGCGGCAGGTTCAGCACAGCCAC
>NZ_AKIX01000119.1:0-23635 GCF_000282075.1 Brevibacillus sp. BC25 | reverse complement strand
GTGCAGCCCTGCCAGTGTGGGAACCGACTGGAAGTATGGTCGTTGACATTGGCGGTGGTACGACAGAGGTCGCTATCATTTCTCTCGGGGGGATTGTTACATCCCGCTCCATTCGTGTGGCTGGGGATGAGATGGACGAGGCGATCATTCAGTACATCAAGCGCCGTTACAACTTGATGATCGGGGAACGGACATCAGAAACATTGAAGTTGGAGATCGGATCTGCGATTGCTCCTGATGAGGTCGAAAACGTTGACATTCGCGGTCGTGACCTTGTAACCGGTTTGCCAAAAACGCTTTCGGTAAGCAGCACAGAAATTGCCGAAGCATTGGCAGAAACCATTTCTGCTATCGTGGAATCGGTGAAGGTAACACTCGAAAAAAGCCCGCCTGAGCTCGCGGCGGACATCATGGATCGTGGGATTGTACTAACAGGCGGCGGTGCGCTCTTGCGCAACATGGATCGCCTGTTAAGTAAGGAAACGGGTATGCCCGTGCATGTCGCGGAAAACGCACTGGATTGCGTAGCGATTGGAACAGGTCGTGCATTGGAGAACATTCACCTGTTCAAATCCAAGCAAGGCATCACCTCTTCCCGACTAAAACGGGGTAAATAAACGGAGGGTAGGGCATGTCGTTTTTCGGGAATAAGCGGCTTATCATTGTACTTGTAGGCTTGGTCCTGCTTATCTCCGTCGTGGGCTTCACTTCTCGTGAACGGGTTAGCCTGACCTGGCCAGAAATGTTTTTCAAAGATACTTTCAGCGTGGTGCAGGGCTTTTTCTATCGCCCTGCCCAGGCTGTTTCTGGCTTTTTTCAGGAAATTGAAGAAGCGTACGGCGTATATGAAGAAAACAAGGCACTCAAGGCAAGTTTGGATCAGTATGCCCGTCTCAGTGCTGAATTGCACACACTCAAGGCAGATAATGAGCGCCTTCGAGAAATGGTGGGGGCAAAAGATTCACTCAAATCTTACAGGCTTCACTTTGCAGAAGTCGTAGCGAGAAACCCTGATACATGGAACAACGTTGTTACCATCGATCAAGGTTTGAAAAGTGGCATCAAAAAGGATATGGCGGTCATCACTTCCAAAGGAATGATTGGGCGCGTACAGAGTGTTGCCAACTTTTCATCTACAGTTGAATTGTTGACGAGCTATGAACGGCGGGACCATATTTCTGCGGGTATTTTGACGCAGGAACTGGTCGAAGGCAAGCCTGTATACCGTCAGATTAGTGGTGTCATCGAGGAATACGACCCGCAAAAGAGATTGCTCGTCATGCGTAAAATCCCTTGGGGACAGGCCATTAAAAAAGATCAGCAAGTTATTTCTTCAGGTTTGGGAGGCGTCGTACCTCCTAATTTGCCGATCGGCTATATTGTTCGCGTAGAACCAGATGATTACGGCTTGACTCAAACGGCCTACATCCAGCCAAGCGCTGATTTTTCACAATTGAATGAAGTCATGGTTGTGGAACGAGATTTTACAATCGCTCCCAATGGTGAATTGATCCCGCAACAGCCAGCTGGCCAGACACAAACACAGACACAGACCACTGTGCCTCCGGCTCCACCTGCTAGCGGGGGTGGTCAGTAATGGCTCGGTTTTTATTGACGTTGGGCGTCGTGGTCATGTTTGTTTTGGAAGGAACTGTGATGCAAGTATTTTCACCTGGCACTGGGGGTCTGTCTTGGATGATAGTCCCCCGGTTTGCGCTTGTCTGCTGCGTTTTTATTTCGATGTATCTCGGCAGGCGCGAGGGCTTGTATTACGGGATCGCGTTCGGATTTTTACAAGATGTCCTGTTTGGGCAACTAATTGGAATCTATACCATGTCCATGATGGTGGCCAGCTACTTTGCAGGGATGATCGTTCTTTTGTTCCAGAGAGGATTCGGGATGGTTTTTATTACCAGCTTCCTGATTTTGTTCGGACATGAGTGGCTTTTGTATTCCTTGTTCCGCGTGTTTTCCGCTGCCCCCTTCGATGTTCAATGGATTTTGACACATCAAATTTTGCCTAGTGTGTTGTTTAATCTCGCTTTTGGCTTACTGGTATACTTTCCGATCAAGAATGTATGCAACAAGATTCTGGCGAAAAAGGAAATGCACATGCAGTAAGGGCAAAGGAGAGGAGAGTTCGTGGAAGAAGTCAAAGAACCGAAATCAGACATACCTATTCGGCTCAATATATTGTTTGTGATTGTATTTTTGTTCTTCGCAGCCATTATTTTACGGCTAGCCTTTGTGCAGCTGGTGGAAGGCGAACAGTACAAGCATGAATTGGAAAAGTTCAGTATTCGTGAACTACCGATTTCCGCTCCTCGTGGCCGTATCTTGGATAAAAATGGCGAGGTACTCGTTTCGAATAAGCCAGTGTACACCGTTCAATACGTTGAAGAACAAGGACAGGACATTGATGAAGAGAAAGTCGCGGATCGTCTGGCAAAAATCCTCATTCCCGATGGCGGCAAAATTGGAACGGATAAGGAACTGTTAAAGAAGACGATTGAACTGAGATCAACTTTGCCTGTTGCTTTCAATGCGCAAGAAACAAACGATCTCAAGACAAAGGTTGCGGCGAAGTTAAAAGCTGTTCCGAAAGTAGAGACCGTCGATCAGATGTCGGACTTTGAGCTGGTAAAAACTGCTGTGTATCTCGGGATGCGCATTCGTTCTCCTTTTGATGACAAGGAGAGAGTAGACCTTATTAAGAAACTGAATGCTGCCAAGCCGGGTACACCCGCTATTACGGAAGCGAACACTACGGATTTTGAACTGTTAAAAATGGCGATAAACGCCAATATGACCCTCACTCTCAAATTGGACAAGGAAGATCGCAATGACCTCGCCAAAAAAGTGAAGGATCAGATCGGAGTTTTGCCAACCCCCGAAGGCTTAGCAGAAAAGTCCGACATGGATTTGCTGCGCTATGCCTCGTTGTTCGACATGGATATCAAACTGCCGTTGACAGAGCAGCAACGCCAATTTCAATGGCACAAGCTTTCTTTGCTGCAGGAGATGCGTTCACCGCAGATGGCCAGCTACATCCCTAGACGTGTCAAGGTCAACATCACGGAGCAGGAAATGTTCCAAATCGAAGAACGACGCACCGAACTGCCGGGAATTAGTGTGGAGCTGGAGCCTGTTCGCCAAATTTTCGAAGATCCGGATGGTTCGGCATTTGGTACTCACTTTCTCGGGTACATCAATGCGATTCGTCCTGAGAGCTTGAAAGAATATCAGGCACAAGGCTACAACGCTATCGACCGTGTAGGTGTAACCGGTTTGGAGAGCTCCTATGAACGTTATTTGCGCGGCAAAAACGGGATTATGGAAGTGCACGTGAACAAAAATTCGGAGACGGTAGAGAAGAAGATGCGCCAAGCTCCTGAGCCAGGAAACGATCTCGTTTTGTCTATGGACTGGCGTTATCAAAGTAAGGTAGAGGCCATCTTGAAAGAAGAATTTGAATCATTCAAGAAGCGCCCGACTACGCCAAAAGAATTTAAGGACGCACACGTATTGGTGATGAATCCGAATACGGGTGAAATATTGGCGATGGCGAGTTATCCAGATTACAATTTGAATCTGTATTACGACCGCAAGAAATTCAACGAGAATTACGCCTCGCTTATTTTGCCGAACGAATCAAACCGATTCATTTATACGCCGTATCCACCTGCTTCTACCTACAAGCCACTGTCTGTCATGATTGCGCTTCAGGAGGGTCTGACTACGCCGAACGAAGTCATCTATGACCGAGGCGGCTTGAATGTTGGTAACACGTATAAACGCAACTGGAAGGCAAGTGGTCATGGACCTGTTAACGCTCGTCGTGCCTTGCAGGTGTCGAACAATACGTATATGTACGAAATGGCGATTCGATTAGCAAGAAAAGGGAAAGAAGGCTGGGAGAAGCAGTTCTCTGTCTATGATTACTACAATGCCCAGTTTGGTCTTGGTGTGAAAACAGGTGTGGATCTGCCGAATGAACATACCGGTTGGGAAAACCAGAACCTTTACTACGGAAACTTGGCAGACGTGATGATTGGTCAATACGATCTGTTCACGCCGATGCAGCTGGGGCAATACGTATCGACCATTGCGAATGGAGGATATCGGGTACGCCCACATCTTGTAAAAGAAATTCGTAAAGGAACAACCGATCCGAAGAAACCAGGACAAACGCTCTCAGTTATTGAACCACAAGTGCTCAACCGGGTTGATATCGATCCGAAGCATATACAGGTGGTAAGAGAAGGGATGCGGTTGGTTACTCAGCCAGGTGGTACCGTTCAACGATTCAATGGGTTGCCTTTCACTGTTGCAGCCAAGTCTGGTACGGCACAAACGTCGCAGCCAGCGGAAAATGCACTGGTTGTCGGCTTTGCGCCTTATGAAAATCCTCAACTGGTTTTCGTCGTCATTGCGCCGAACAGTTTGAGAGACGGTACGTCCAGTTCTGATGCAACTGGTCCGATCTCGCGTCGATTGCTCGAAGCTTACAATGAACTGAATCCAGGTGTCCTTACTGGTGGGGTTCCGAAGCCAAATCCACCGTCTGCGAAGTAACCCCGATGGTTGTCCAGGGCAATCAAGCCCAAGAGAATAATGGAGTCAAGCTCTTGTAAAATGCCAGCATCTGACCCAATTCGGCAATTTTTTCATGCAGAGCAGGAAAAATCTTTCTGTATGGCGAATGGTATCGGTCGAGGTGAAACCGGTGACGACTGTGAAAAGCAAGGTCACGATCAAAGGGACTAAAGAGGGTCTCGTCTTCTTTATGGATGATACCTGTTCCTTCGACGAACTGCTGGCCGATATGCGTGAAAAAATAGAGCATAGCCACCAACAGATTTTGTCGGGGCCACTCATTCGGGTATCTATAAAATTGGGAAAACGATACTGCTCACCCGAGCAACAAGAGCAGTTGACTCAAATTATTCGAACTAAGGGCAACCTGGTGATCCATACAATCGAATCTGATTTGATCACGCGGGAAGAAGCTATGGCTGAACGCCTGAAAACCTATTTTTCCATACAGGTAAATACGGTACGCTCTGGGCAAGTACTGGAGTTTGACGGTGATTTGCTCTTATTGGGAGATGTCAATCCCGGGGGGACGGTTCGCAGTACAGGAAGCATCTACGTGCTGGGTCATCTCAGAGGGTACGCGCACGCAGGTATTTCCGGTGACTCACAGGTAATTATTGCGGCTGCAGTCATGAGTCCTACCCAGTTGCGGATTGCAGATGTGATCAGCAAGCCGGGTGAGGAATGGACGAATAATTCCGGAGGCACAGAATTTGCCTATCTGGAAAATGAGATCATGCTGGTAGCGAAAATGAACTACTTGTCGCGAATCCGCCCTGATTTGGGTGAGAAAAAGCGTGAGGGTTGAGGGAAAGAGGAGGAACGGACGTGGGGATTGGAATTGTCGTAACTTCCGGTAAAGGCGGCGTGGGTAAGACGACCACTTCCGCCAATTTGGGAACGGCGCTCGCATTGTTGGGACAAAAAGTGGTCATGGTAGATACCGATATTGGCTTGCGCAATCTGGATGTAGTCATGGGACTTGAGAACCGAATTATTTATGATCTGGTAGACGTTGCAGAAGGAGCATGCCGACTGCCCCAAGCTCTGATCAAAGATAAGCGGTTTGACAATCTGGCATTGCTCCCAGCTGCTCAGACCAAGGACAAATCAGCAGTAACTCCTGAGCAGATGGAGGAAATCGTTACGCAACTGAAGCGGGAATATGATTATGTCATCATCGATTGCCCTGCGGGTATTGAGCAAGGCTTCCGCAATGCAGTGGCAGGGGCTGATCAAGCAATCGTCGTGACTACACCTGAAAAGGCTGCTGTGCGTGATGCTGATAGGATTATTGGCCTATTAGAGCGAGAAAAAATCGGAATGCCGAAGCTGGTCATCAATCGCGTTCGCTCCCATATGGTGAAAAATGGCGACATGCTGGATGTAGAAGACATTTTGGATTTGTTAGCCATTGACTTAATTGGTGTCGTGCCGGATGATGATCATATCATTAAATCCGCGAACCAAGGTGAGCCGGCTGTGATGAATCACGAATCGCGTGCTTCCATCGCGTATCGGAACGTGGCTCGTCGCCTTTTAGGTGAAGCTGTTCCATTACAACCATTGGAAGAAAAAGCGGGCGTGTTCCGTAAAATGCGTAAATTCTTTGGATTAAAATAGGTAATACTTGGCTCCCTTCTTTCTATAGAGGGGAGTCATGTTTTCTAGGAGGAAACGGATGGACCTGGAAAAACGTCATTTAAAAACAATTGACTGGACCATCATTTTGATTTTGGCAGGGCTCGGTATCTTTAGCTATCTCGGGATTTCCGGTTCTGCGGCAGGTGTAGATAAGGCACATCAGCAGGTCCTTTGGTATGTCATCGGTTTTATTGTGCTAGGTGTGACATTGCTATTTGACTATCGCCTGTTCCACAACATGGCCTATGTCTTATATGCACTTGGTCTGATTCTTTTGATCGGGGTATTTCAAACGAGGCCCATTAACAATACGACGAGCTGGTATGACCTTGGTCCTGTGTTGTTTCAGCCTTCTGAACCGATGAAGCTGTTCACGATCATAACGGTGGCCCGCTTCTTGTCTAAGAGGGCAACCGATCCGGATCGGTTTTACTATTTTTATAAGCTGATTCCGGTAATGGCCTTGGTTGGTGTACCATTGCTTTTGATTTTGATTCAGCCCGATTTGGGTACCGCCATGGTCTATACGGGTATGCTTGCCACTATGCTAATCGTTGGTGGTATACGGATGAAGCATGTATTGTACATGGGAGGATTGGTCGGCAGCTTCTTTGCCGCTATGACGCTGCTGCATGAATACAAGCAGGATATCTTTTTCAAGATTATCAAGCCGTATCAGTGGGATCGAATCCTCTTTTGGATGAACCCGGATCTTGAACCGATGGGACGAGGATTCCAGCTCAAGCAAGCGCTGATTGCTATCGGCTCAGGGCAATTGTTCGGAAAAGGGATTGATACGCCGACGCAAGCGAGCTTTGGATGGGTGCCGGTAGGAGAAAGTGATTTTATCTTTACCGTCATTGCAGAAAAGCTGGGCTTTGTCGGAGCGGGCTTGCTGATGATTCTGTTTTTCGTCTTGATTTACCGAATGATCCGCATCGCGATGGAGGCAAAAGATCCGTTCGGCTCCTACGTCGTCGCGGGTGTCGTAGGGATGCTTACTTTCCAGATCTTTGAGAACATCGGGATGACGATTCAGTTGATGCCAATTACGGGTATTCCGCTTCCGTTCATTAGTTACGGAGGGAGCTCGCTTATAACCAACTTCCTGATCATTGGTGTGGTGCTCAATATTGGGATGCGTAAGGACAAGTTGCGTTTTGATTAAAGGAGTTATTCAAAAAGTCATCAGGTTCTCGCCACTTTATTGGTGCTGAATTGATGACTTTTTGAACATTCACGAAATGCGTGACAAATGCAAATACTTATGCTAAAATCATCCTAAGTTAACCATTTTTACAAGTTATAGTGTTTGATTGATTGGTATGGAGTCGTACGTATTGTGAGTGACGTCACCAATTGTCAATCGCAATTCGTATGACTTTTTTCCTTGACGCAAAAGGCTTATCTGTAAAAAAGAGGTTAACGCTACACTCTTTCGCCTCGTGGGGCGTAATGTTCAGGGAGGTTTTGTTTCATGCAACAAGGTATCGTAAAATGGTTTAACGCAGAAAAAGGATACGGTTTCATCCAAGTTGAGGGTGGCGACGACGTATTCGTACACTACAGCGCAATCCAGTCAGAAGGTTTCAAATCTCTTGACGAAGGTCAAAAGGTTGAGTTCGAAATCGTTCAAGGTAGCCGTGGACCACAAGCTGCTAGCGTATCTAAACTGTAAAATTGACAGATTCAAAGACAGTCTCTCAATGGGGAGACTGTCTTTTTTGCGTGTTTCCAACCGATAAGCTGGGTAGTTGGAGAGGGACAACGGTCGTCATAAAGCAGGTAGACAAGTCATAGGATGATACTAAAGGCTTGGCCTGCGGAGGGATGGACATGTTTGAAAGAGTAGATCGTGTAAAAGAAAGACGGAGGGAACGATTGGAGCGAATCCGAACACAGTCTCGAGACAGCTATACTCCCTACGTCGATGATTGGAAAGATCCCGTCGAAGAAACTCCGAACCCATTCAGTTACTCGCCGCGCGAGAATGATATGATGGACCAGCCACCGTCCCATGAAAAGTGGGGCGTGCAAATTTTAGCATCTGTCTTATTAATTGGTGCTGCTTATGTTTTGTTTCAAACTACACTGATCCCTGCCTCTTGGAAAAGCTCCGCGAGGGAAGTCATGACACGGGACTTTAATTTTTCGGGGGTAGCGGACTGGTATGAAGCAAGATTTGGTCCAATTCCGACGATGCTTCCCTCGATACCTACCCATCCCCCTGCCGTGCCAGCAACGAGCACAACAAAGAACGCAGGTGCTGTGTGGAAGCTCCCGAGTAGCTGGAAAGTCGTAAAATCCTATGATCAAGAGAGTGCAAATGTGATCCTGAATACGGGAATGAACGATCAAATCACGATCGGAGAAGCTGGCTGGGTCGCGTTTGTCGGAGAAAAGCCTGATTATGGGACCACAGTGATTGTTCGTCTAACCAAAGGGCGGGAGATATGGTTGGGCAATCTCGATAGTATAGGGGTGACGAAGGACGAGGTCATGACACCTGGTCAAGTCATCGGAACTGCTAGGGTAATGGACCAGACATCTCGTCATCTGTATGTAGGGGCGAAAGTGAATGAGCAATTTGTTAATCCCTTGGAAGTGATACCGTTTGAATAGGGGAGGCTGGCTCGACATTCGGTTTCGTATTCACCTGCTATTTTGGGCGGTGATCGGCTTGTCCGTGGTGACAGGCCATTTTTTGGAGGTCATTACCTTGTTTGTCATCGTGCTGATCCATGAGTTGGGGCATGTAGCGATGGCGCGTGAGCTCGGATGGACCGTAAAAGAAGTGCAGCTTCTGCCTTTTGGTGGAGTAGCGACGATGGAAGACTCGTACGCCACGGACCCAATGGATGAGATTGTCGTGGCACTCGCTGGGCCCTTCTTAAATATGGTGATGATGGCTGCTTCGTACTTGTTTTGGTTTATGGGGATATGGACGGAAGAGTGGGCCCGCTTTTTCTTGATAAGCAATTTGACGATTGCGCTGTTCAACTTGTTGCCAATCTGGCCATTGGATGGCGGGAGAATCTTGTTGGCTGTTCTATGCTGGTTTATGTCGTATAGGCAGGCGACGATGATATCGATGACTGGGAGTACGCTGTTTGCGGGGATCATGGTGGGGATGTCCAGCTTGGAGTTGAAGTACAACTTAGCAGTGATCGGGATTTATTTATTGACGTTGAACATTCAGGCGTTTTTGCGGTTTCCTTATCAATTTTTTCGCTTTCTTGTGGAAAAATACGAGCGGCAGCAAGAAGAGGCTGCCGTTCAAGCGATACGCGTGCATCCTGAGGAAACAGTACTGGCTGTCTCACACAAGCTGCGGCGGGGATGCTCCCATCTTTTCTACGTGCAAGGCGCAGGTCTCTTGGCAGAGGAACAGCTGTTGTATGCCCTTCTGTTCGAGCAAAAGCACGACGCCGCAGTGGGCAAGCTCCTTTAGTCTGTAGTCCTTAATCTGCAGGAGCGATCCATTCCATCAGCCAGCAATCACGCATGCTTCCTTCGTACCATTCGTGCAGAGGAAGCTCTTTTACTTTTCGAAAGCCACATTTTTCGTAGCAACGCAGGGCTCGCTCATTCCAGGCTTGTGGGTCAATCGCTACTTTTTGTGTTTGTTTTTCCGTGTGGAGATAGTGGAGGATGGCTGTAACGAGCTGAGTGCCAATACCGCGATTCCAGTAAACAGGCTCTCCGATGAACTGGTCCATGCCGTAGACAACGTCGTCTTTTGCATACCCGTACAGTTGTTTTTCCGGGGCATCGAGTGGATAAAATTGCGCATAGCCAATCGGTTCGTCTGCGTACAAGATCAGGCAGCGAGTTTCACCGTCGTCTTCCGGAAAAAAACTTTGCTGCACGAGCTTCTCGTCATGTGGACGATCGCGACCTTCATAATAAGCCAAAACGCGCTCGTCAGAAAGCCATTTGACTAAGTGAGCGGCATCATTGGGGGATAAGGCTCTTATTTTTAAATCACCAGCATGAATCATGGATTATCTCCTTTACCTTGACTTGGCAGCTATGTTAGATTACTTCCTATGAGCCCGGTTATCCTTCTTTTGGGCAATGTTTGCACGGGGAATAAGGAGTGAAGGCAGTGAAACAAGTAGCGATCAGTGCACAAGGTGGCAGCATCCGCATCGCATTCATGGAAAACGGGAAATTGCAGGAATGGCGTACACAGGATGTGGGAGCACACGCGAGCGTTGGTGACATATATAAAGGACGGATCGCGGATGTGAAGCCTGGTATCCAATCGGCCTTTGTTGATATTGGTACAGGCCAAAATGCTTATTTGTATGTAGATGACACGTTCGGTGAGGTGCCGGGTGGAGCAGCGAAACCAAGTATTGCGGAACGCGTTCACGTAGGGCAAAAGGTATTGGTTCAAGTGAGTAAAGAGGCGTTGGAAATGAAGGCGCCAAAAATCACGATGCGGATCAGCTTGCAGGGGCGTTACTTGGTGTACCTTCCGACTGAAGAAAGCATATCGCTTTCGCGTAAAATAGCTGATGATACCAAACGAAAACGACTGCAACAGGTGATCTCTTCGACGGTAACGCAAGGAGAAGGCTGTATTCTACGCACGGAAGCGGCGGAAGCAGAAGAGCAGACACTCATTAGCGAACTGGTCTATTTGCGCAATCGCTGGCAGGACATGCTGCGAACAGCGGAGGGACTACGTTCGACAGGGCGGATTTTTCAGGATGCAGAGTTGATTGAGATGACGCTCCGAGATGGCTTGGCAAACGGCATGGATGAGCTGTTGGTAGAAGGTGCGGCGACTCATCAGCAGGTAAAAGCGGCGTTGGCAGCTTTTGCTCCGGAAGTACAAGAGAAGCTGCGCTGGTATCAGGGCAAACAGCCGCTCTTTGACTTCATGGGTGTCGAGGCGGAGCTGATTCGTGCTCGTGATCGACAAGTGCCGCTTAAGAGTGGAGGGTCCTTGGTCATCGACAGGACAGAAGCGATGACAGTCATCGATGTAAATACCGGTTCATTCACAGGTGGGGGAGGGCAACAGCGGGAGCAGGCAGTGACGGCGACCAATCTGGAGGCGGTAACTGAAATTGCCCGGCAGCTGCGGTTGCGAGACATCGGCGGCATCGTGATCATTGATTTCATCGACATGAAAGAGCAGAGCAATAAAGAGCGAGTGATCTCGCGATTGAAACAAGAGCTGGCAAAGGACCCCGTGCCTTCGACTGTTCTCGGGATGACGTCGCTTGGATTAGTCGAGATGACGCGAAAAAGAGTGCGTGCGAGCCTGACGGAGCGGCTGACGGAGCCGTGTGAGGCATGCAAGGGCCGAGGGAGAGTTTGGCGAGTAGACGAGCTGTTCCGGCGCTTGTACGCCGAAGTCACCGCATTGGCAAAGAGCCAAGATGCGGAGGCTGTTCTCGTGGACATGCCGCCAAGATTGTTGGACATGATAGAGGAGTGGGAAAAAGCAGAAGCAATTACATGGCCTATCCATGTCTATAAGCGGCTTGTCCCTTCTTTGAACCCGGAAGAGTTTCGAATTGGATACGTCGGAAATCGGGCAGAGGCGGAGCGTTTACGATCGAAATAACTTGACTGGGCTATTGTAGCTATGATAACCTAATGGTTGTCATGCAGATATGCCTCGTGCATACTGTAACCGCACGAATCAGGTACATAAGCCGTCGCTCGTCGACGCACCTGTAAAGGCGAGTCTGAGTATAGGAGGTGCACACAGTGTACGCAATTATTGAAACCGGTGGAAAGCAATACAAAGTTGAAGAGGGAGCAGTTCTCTTCATCGAGAAATTGGCTGACGTTGAAGGTGAAGTAGTTACTTTTGACAAGGTTCTTCTCGTAAGCAAAGACGGCAAAGTTACTGCAGGAGCTCCTACAGTAGCTGGTGTTACGGTAACTGGTAAAGTAGAAAAACACGGTAAAGCGAAAAAAATTATCGTGTACAAATACAAAGCCAAGAAAAACTACCGTCGCAAACAAGGTCACCGTCAACCATTCACTAAAGTTGTGATCGAAAAGATCAACGCTTAATTGGTGACTCGTTATGATTGAAGTGATCGTGAGCCGTGCGCAGCACGGTATCCATGAAATTAGTATTTCCGGACATGCCAATGCGGGTGCCTATGGGGCAGACATCGTTTGTTCTGCTGTATCAGGCATCAGCTTTGGTATATTAAACGCCATTCAACCTTTGACCGGCATCACTCCTGAAGTCGATGTCGCACAAGAAGGTGGTGGTTTCTTGAAGTGGAGCCTTTCCTCTTCGGATGATGAGGCTGCATGCGAGAAACAACAGCTTTTGGCAGAGAGCATGGTTATTTCTCTTTTGTCAGTTGAGGCGAATTACGGTAAATACGTAAAAGTTAGTGATGATAAATGGCAGGGAGGTGTCTGATATGAACATGCTGTTTAATTTGGACCTTCAGTTTTTCGCATCGAAAAAAGGGGTAGGTTCCACAAAGAACGGTCGCGATTCCATTTCCAAGCGTCTTGGTGTGAAACGTGGCGACGGGCAATTCGTTACTGCTGGTAACATTCTCGTTCGTCAACGCGGAACAAAGATTTACCCAGGTGCGAACGTAATGAAAGGCGGAGACGACACTCTGTTTGCAACTGCAGATGGTGTTGTTCGTTTCAAGCGTCTGGGCCGTGATCGCAAACAAGTTGTGATCGAGCCAGTTGCTTCCGAAGCGTAAATATTTGTTAAGAAAAACCCAGCCATGTAGCTGGGTTTTCTTTTTGTCTGGCTCTTTTTTATGGTACAATAGAGGGGAAAGATATTCTTATCGACTTGGGTGAATGTGATGGGGGACGAGCGGAGGCTGTTTACGCATCAGACAGACCAGTTGCTGACCGTTCTGAACAGGCAGCGGCATGACTGGTTGAACCACGTTCAGGTTCTGCTCGGCTATTTGCATTTGAACCGTACTGAACAAGGAGAGGCACACTTGAAGCGCATCGCTCAGATGGCGATGCAGGAATCGATGGTTGCCCGTTTGAATAGCTCCTTGTTGTCCGTCTTCTTCTTGACATTTAACGCACTGAACAAGGATTTGCTTTTAGAAGTGGACGTGTGCAATCATGTGGATCTCACGCGAATAGTTTTGGACGAGCAAGACTTGTTTCAGTTGGTGTCAGAGATATTATGCACAGTGAACGATCAAGTAGACCAAAGCGGGTACGAACCAGCCAGCATGCAGGTAAGCTTGCAGATGGATGAGCGTGGCGTTCATTTTCGTTTTGACCTGGCCGGAATGCTTCGTGCATCCGGAATGGAAGAATTGGAAAAGCTGATACGTAAAAGCGAACAGAGTACGGTGGAGGTCACCGAGTGGATACATACGGAAGAAGAATGGGTCCTGAAATTGGTGGTTCCATTCGCGGAATGAAAGAGGTGACACCATGTTTGTCGATCAGGTAAAAGTATATGTAAAAGGCGGGGACGGTGGTAACGGAGCTGTCTCCTTTCGCCGGGAGAAGTACGTACCGCTGGGTGGTCCAGCAGGTGGAGATGGCGGTCTAGGTGGAGATGTCGTGTTTGTCGTGGATGAAGGTCTGCGTACACTGGTAGATTTCCGCTATCAACGACATTTCAAAGCACCTCGCGGAGAGCATGGCCGGAACAAATCTCAGCACGGAGCAGGCGCGGAAGATATGGTCGTGCGCGTGCCACCGGGAACAACTGTCATTGATGATGATACCAAAGAAGTGATTGTCGATCTCGTAGAGCATGGCCAACGTGCTGTGATCGCAAAAGGTGGACGTGGTGGACGAGGCAATATTCGTTTTGCCAACTCTTCAAATCCAGCCCCACACATCTCGGAGAACGGGGAGCCAGGTCAAGAGCGTTACATTGTCATGGAACTCAAGCTGATTGCAGATGTGGGCTTGGTTGGTTATCCGAGTGTTGGAAAATCCACTTTGCTGTCCAGTGTAACAGCGGCGAAGCCAAAAATTGCGGAGTACCACTTTACGACGCTGACACCGAATCTGGGTGTTGTGGACTTAGGCGAGCAGAGCTTCGTAATGGCTGATTTGCCAGGATTGATTGAAGGCGCGCATGAAGGTGTGGGTCTTGGTCACCAATTCCTGCGTCACGTAGAGCGTACGCGCTTGATCGTCCATGTGATTGACATGGCAGCGGTAGATGGGCGCGATCCATACGAGGATTATTTGCAGATCAACCGCGAGCTGACTATGTATAACCTGAAGCTCGAAGATCGTCCGCAAATTGTAGTCGCGAACAAAATGGAACTGCCAGAAGCAGCGGAAAACCTGCGTATTTTCAAGGAAAAGGCTCCAGATGTGAAGGTGTACGAGATCTCTGCTGCAACCCGCAAAGGCGTACAGGAATTGATGTATGTAATCGGGGATATGTTGGCGACCATTCCGGACAAGCCTACTGTCGAAGAAGTTGTGGAAGTGGAAGAGCGTGTCGTCTTCCGTGCAGAAAAAGAACCAGACGAATTCGAGATTACGCGTGATAACGAAGTATTTGTTGTTAGCGGCGAAAAAATCGAGAAGCTCGTACGCATGACCAACCTCACCAGTTATGATGCAGCCCAACGTTTTGCAAGACAAATGCGCAGCATGGGTGTAGATGAGGCCCTGCGTAAGCAAGGAGCAAAAGACGGGGATACCGTTCGGATCGGCAAATTAGAGTTTGACTTTGTGGAGTGACAAAAACCATGATTGATATCCCATCACTGAACCCATTTATGGGGGATAAACGACTCCAACGCGGTGCGACGCTACCGCTAATCATCTCCAAGCAGGTGACGACACCTGTCCAAGTTTTGGTTGAACATGCAAAGGGCAGTTATCTCGTAGTTTCCTATGAGATGAAGCCTGAAACGAAAGCAGAGCTTCTCGGATCAACTGTACGCATTCGTTGGGAGACGGATGCGGCAGTGAATACCATTGATTTGGAAGTAGTTTCGGAGCAAACGGTTTGGCCGATCAAGCTTTTAGGGATGATTCCGATTAGTGTAGGGGTAGAAATTACACAAAAGCGCAAGCAGGATCCCATCTCTCCAGATCTCGGTATTTCTGTCCCTTACAAGGTGATGGGAGCGAGACCGATCGAAGAAAAAGGCGAGGCAGTGTTGCTGAAATTCTCTCCTACCCGTCTTGTATTGGGTACAGACGGTTATGTGTCGAAGGGCGATTTTCTCCACTTGTCTTTCAAGATACCGAAGCAAGCGCAGGAGATCGTCATGATGGCGAAAATCGTGGAAAAAACGTTCCAAGACAAGCAATCGATGATTGAATTAATCTTTACGGATATCAATGAAAAGCACCATGAACTCATCAAGGATTACTATAAAAAGCTCTCAACTACCGCTTCTTCCTAAGGAAGCGGTTTTTTTCCTTTGATGTTCCTGTGAAGAAGGTATATAGTAGAGTACATAGAGTTCTAAATCGAGCCTGTTCACCTCATGATTTGTTGTGTACGCTTTCCTGAATAAATACACGTGAAATCATTCACTTTTGATTATTCGAATCCGTTGTCTGCTTTACTTTGTGAAAAATGTTACAAACAATTTTTTACCGGATTTTCAGGGAGAATAGCGGCCGTTACTCGTATGAACAGGCATCGAGAATGAAAGGCCTCTATTCCAAAGCAAAGGAGGACGTTTTTTTTATGTCTCAAACAACTACGCAACAAGCTCAAGCTGCTGCTGAAGTAGCAAGCACTGCAACTCTGGCACCAGCGCAGCAACAAGATGTACTCGATCAGTTGATGAAACCAGAAATTCAAGAGTCACTGAACGTATTGGTGGCGAACCTGCCTAAATTGGCAGAACTGACAACACTTTTGACCAAAACATATGATTTGGTACAAACAGTAGCAAATGATCATGTGTTGATCGACGACATCAAAGGCGGAATGGAAGAGTTCGTAAAACCGATCTCTGACAAAGCGAAAGGTATTGCGCAAGCAGCCATTGAAGCCAATGACCGTGTTCATGTAGAAGAGTCTACTATCGGTTTGTTCGGTATTCTCAAAATGCTAAAGGATCCGCAAGTACAAAAAACATTGCGTTTCGCACAAGCATTCCTGGAAGTATCAGCAGAACGTCAACAACAAAAACGCTAGTATTTTTTATTATTGATTGTAAGACATGGACGGAGGATTGGGCATGGCGAAGCATATTCTGATTCTAGGTGGCGGTTATGGCGGTTTGCTCAGCGCATTGACTGCACGTAAATACATGACGGCTGAAGAAGCGTCGATCACGGTGGTAAACCGTTTTCCTACTCACCAAATTATTACGGAACTGCACCGCTTGGCAGTAGGAAACCTGTCTGAACAAAACGTGGCGCTCCCTCTGGAAAGATTGCTGCGTGGCAAAGAGATTAACCTTGTAGTAGACGCGGTAGAAAATATTGGCCTCGATTCCCAACGCGTAACATTGGCGAGCGGCGAGTCCATTAAATACGATGCTTTGGTAATTGCGCTGGGTAGTGAAACCGCATTCTTCGGAATCCCAGGTCTGCAAGAGTACAGCTTCACACTGAAGTCTGTAGAAGAAGCAAATCGTCTGCGTGCACACCTCGAAGAGCGCGTGATTGAATACAAGGCGAGCAAAAATAAAGCAGATGCTACCTTCGTAGTAGGTGGTGGCGGTCTGACAGGTATCGAGCTGGTTGGGGAATTCGCTGATATGTTGCCAAATCTGTGCCACAAACACGGCGTAGACTTTGCAGACGTATCCATCTACTGCGTAGAAGCAGGTCCTTCCATTTTGGCTGGTTTTGCTCCTGACCTGGTGGAGCGTGCGCAAACGAGCTTGGAAAAACGCGGCGTTCAGTTCCTGACAGGCGTACCTGTAACGGAAATGAAAGAAACCACGGTTTGCTTAAAAGATGGCGCTACCATTGAAACCAAAACAATGGTATGGACAGGTGGCGTACAAGGAAATCGCGTAGTGGCTGAGTGCGGCGTCGAAGTTAACCGCGGGCGCGCAACTGTTACAGAATTCCTGCAATCCACTTCTCACCCTGATGTATTCCTCGCAGGTGACAGTGCGGTCGTAATGGGGCCAGAAGGTCGTCCATTCCCTCCAACTGCGCAACTGGCTTGGCAAATGGGTGAAGTAGTGGGACACAATCTCTTCGCACACTTCAACGGCACCAAAATGGATACCTTCAAACCGGTATTCTCCGGTACATTGGGCAGTCTGGGCCGTAAAGACGCGATCGGAACAATCGGTGCAAGCCAACTGAAGCTGAAAGGCTTGCCAGCAACCTTGATGAAAGAAGCGAGTAACGTCCGCTACTTGACTCATATCAACGGTTTGTCCTCTTTGGCATACTAATCGAATCAAGAAAGCCCGGGATCATGAGGTCCCGGGTTTTTTGTGTTTGTTTATCCGTTTCCGCTCGGATCTTCAATCACGTTTGGGGATTGAGCCATCTTTTTGCCCCGCATGTCATTGCCAAACTGTTCGAGACTGCTTGGTTTACCCGCTGGGTGATTATTACGGCGCTCCGATTTATCTGACTTTCCACGTCCGGCCATTTGCCTTTCACCTCCTCCATACGATACGCATTATTGTGCGCGAAGAAGCTCCCCCTCATGTAATCAAAGTAAACCAAATATGATCCGGTGAAAAAAAGTGACGGATAAGGATTGTCACATTGCATGCTTTCCGTTATAATGTCCTCTATGAAGAAACAACTGTTTTTCTCAGGAGGACACAACGCATGAAAAAGGAAGAAAAATTCTACTTGATTCGATCTGACATCCTGCCAGAATCGATTGCCAAAACGATTGAAGCCAAGAAGATGCTGGAATCCGGCGAAGTGGATACCGTGAATGATGCGGTTGAACGGGTAGGACTGAGCCGCAGTGCTTTTTATAAGTACAAAGATGGCGTTTTTCCGTTCAATGCGATGATGAGCGAAAAAATTATGACGTTTACTTTCTCTTTGGATCACATGTCAGGTTACTTGTCCAAAGTGCTCACATATGTAGCAGATCAAGGTGGAAACGTATTGACCATCAATCAGACGATACCACTTCAAGGGATTGCTACTATATCCATGTCAGTCGATATGGCTAATCTTCGCGTATCTAGCACGGAGTTTTTGGATAGCTTGCAGCTGATCCCGGGCGTTCGCAAAGCGATGATCGTCGGTAGAGGCTAAGCTAAAAAACAATCAAAGAAAAGGCAGGGGAGAGAGACATGGAGAAGCAGAGCATTAAATTGGGATTAATGGGTTTTGGTACAGTCGGGACTGGTGTAGTACGCATTATTCAAGCGCATCAGGAGGATTTGCAAAAGCAAACCGGCCTCAGTATTGAGATTTCCCGTATTCTTGTTAAGGATGCGGAAAAATCTCGCAATATTTCATCCATGGAGGGCACGGTGACCACTGACCCTGCTAGTCTTTTGGATGATCCAGAAATTGAAGTCATCGTAGAAGTAATTGGTGGAATTCATCCTGCAAAGGAATACATTTTGGGTGCACTCGATCGAGGTAAGCACGTAGTAACAGCCAACAAAGATCTGATGGCGTTGCACGGGGCCGAAATTTTAGCGAAGGCGCAAGAAAAGGGCTGTGATGTTTTCTACGAGGCAAGCGTGGCAGGTGGAATACCGATTTTGCGCGCGTTAGTAGAAGGGTTCTCCTCAGACCGTATCGCGAAAATGATGGGGATTGTCAACGGGACGACCAATTACATCATGACCAAAATGAGTCAAGAGGGCGCAGAATATAGCGAGGTATTGAAAGAAGCCCAAGCACTGGGCTATGCGGAGCAAGACCCTACCTCTGATGTAGAAGGCTTTGATGCCGCCCGCAAAATGGCGATTCTGGCAACGCTGGGCTTCCGTGTACCGATGAAGCTAGAAGATGTAGACGTAAAAGGGATCAGTTCCGTGAGCAAGGAAGATATCGCCTATGGCAAACAACTGGGCTATGAAATCAAGCTGCTCGGACTTGCTCGTCGTGACGAAGAGGCGATTGAAGTAAGTGTGCAGCCAACTCTGGTTCCGAAATCCCATCCACTCGCTTCCGTAAATGGCGTCTTTAATGCCGTGTACGTACATGGGGAAGCAGTAGGGGAGACCATGTTTTACGGGCCGGGCGCAGGTGAATTGCCGACTGCTACCGCCGTTGTGTCTGACCTGGTCACTGTCGTCAAAAACAGAAAGCTAGGAGTGAATGGACGCGGAATGGTTGCTCCATACAAAGAAAAAGTATTGAAAGAAGACAGCGAAAAATTCTCGAAATACTTCCTGCGTATCGTAGTTGCAGATAAACGCGGTGTCCTTGCTCAAATTACGCAGATGTTGGCAGACAAAAATATTTCCCTTGAGCAGGTCATCCAGCAACCGTTTAACAACGGACGTGAAGCGGAGATTATCATGATTACACACCTGTCCTCAAAAAGTGATATGGATGCGGTACTGGCTTACATGGATCAGATGGATATCGTATCAACTGTGCAGAGCTGCTACCGTGTAGAAGGGGGAGACAAATAATGGCATCTGATCGACAGTCTGGCATCTTAGCACGTTACCGGGAATTTCTCCCGATCACAGAAAAAACTCCGCTGGTTAGCTTGCATGAAGGAAACACTCCCCTGATCCACGCCTCGAACCTCTCCAAACAATTGGGAGTGGAGCTGTACGTCAAGTACGAGGGGCTTAATCCGACTGGCTCTTTCAAAGATAGAGGCATGGTCATGGCTGTAGCCAAAGCGGTAGAAGAGGGAAGCAACACAATCATGTGCGCTTCGACGGGGAATACATCAGCAGCAGCTGCGGCGTATGCGGCACGCTCAGGATTGCGTTGCATCGTCCTGATCCCGAACGGCAATATCGCGTTGGGCAAGCTGGCACAGGCTATCGCCTATGGTGCAGAAGTCATCGCGATTGACGGTAATTTTGATGAAGCGTTGGATATCGTTCGCGAAATCACAGCGAAAGAGCCGATTACACTGGTGAATTCCGTGAACCCTTACCGGATCGAAGGACAAAAGACTGCGGCATTTGAAGTGTGCGATGCGCTGACGGACGCACCTGACATTTTGGCCATCCCAGTTGGCAACGCAGGTAACATTACAGCATACTGGAAGGGTTTCGAGGAATATTTCGCAGCCAAAAAATCGAGTCGTTTACCTAAGATGTACGGATTCCAGGCAGCGGGAGCAGCTCCATTGGTTCATGGCGAACCAGTAGCCAACCCTGAAACGATTGCGACTGCTATTCGCATTGGAAACCCGGCGAGCAAGGATGGTGCTTTGAATGCCATTTCGAAATCAAGCGGTCTTGTCGATAGTGTAACGGACGAAGAAATTTTGCATGCGTATCATTTGCTGGCGAAGAGTGAAGGTGTGTTTTGTGAGCCTGCCTCAGCAGCATCGCTAGCTGGCATTATCAAGCTGCATGAGGCTGGAAGGCTTCAACCCGGCAGCCAGATCGTGTGCGTACTGACTGGAAACGGACTAAAAGATCCAAATATCGCTTTGAAGCTGGTAGGTGAAGAGCCGCGTTCTGTTCCGGCGACACATGAAGCTGTGATGGAGCTGGTTCGTCAAAGTGGGAGAGAATTTGTATCATGAACGGGCGACGTGTAAAAGTAACCATACCGGCAACGACAGCGAATCTGGGACCGGGATTCGATGCGCTGGGAATGGCTTTCCAGTTGTATTCTGTCGTAGAAATGGAAATCAGTGATCATACGACAGTAGAGATGATGGGCAAGGAGCTACAAGGAACACCGACGGACAAAAACAATCTTCTGTACAAGGTTGCTGCGAGATTGTTTCAAGAAGCAGGTCTCGCCATTCCTGAGCTCGCGATCCGTGCTTCCAGTGACGCTCCTCTGACAAGAGGATTGGGGAGCAGTGCCGCTGCGATTGTAGGTGCACTTGTAGCAGCCAACCATCTCGCTGGCGAACCATTTACTCGTGAGCAGTTGTTTGAAAAGGCAACACGCCTGGAAGGGCATCCGGATAATGCGGGAGCTTCGATGTTTGGCGGTATCATTGTTGCGACGATGCCTGAAGTACCAGGAGACCCTGTTCCTTATGTGCGGTTTTCTGCTCCAGTGGGATTGCGAACACTCGTCGTGATCCCAGAATTTATGCTCTCGACAGAAAAAGCACGGAACGTCTTGCCACAGGTGTACAGCAGAGAGGATGTTGTATATAATGTGGGTCATAGTAGTTTGCTAGTTGCTGCACTGGCACAAGGCAGACTAGACCTGATGGGACGGGCAATGTCGGATCGGTTGCATCAGCCGTATCGAGCAAAGCTTGTACCTGGCTTGAACGAAATCCTGGACAAAGCAACTGAACACGGGGCACTGGGGGCTGCTTTAAGCGGCGCTGGACCGACGATCCTCTGCTTTTTCTCTTCGGATGAAGAATTAGAGAAGCTGCGTGCATTTGTGGACAGAGTGATGAAAGGGCACGACATCTCGTACCGCGTGATGATCTTGCAACCGGACGAAAATGGCGTACAGGTAGAAATCCATCAGAGATAGACCATAGTGGATAGGAGTAGCCATGGAGAAGAAACTTGCTTTTCTAGGACCGCGTGGAACGTTTACCGAAGAAGCAGCGCGGATATTGTCGCTCGGACAAAAGCTATCTTTCGTTCCGTACCCAAGTATTATTGAAGTACTAAACGCTGTTTCCAAAAAGGAAGTGGCATACGGTGTCGTACCGATGGAAAACTCCATTGAAGGAACAGTCAATTCTACATTGGATTGGCTCATTCACGAAGTAGATCTGCCTATTTTGGCGGAGCTTGCACTGCCCATTACGCAAAACTTGCTGGTGGCCAAAAGAGAGCACCCATTGCCTTTGTCCGCGATTACGAGAGTGCTGTCACATCCTCAAGCGATTGCACAAAGTCATAACTTTTTGCGTGAGAATGTGCCAGAAGCAGCGATTGAAACGGTAAACAGTACGGCATTGGCTGCAAAAATGGTGAGTGAGCATCCAGAAGAGCCGTGGGCTGCTGTTGGTACTCGATTGAATGTAGAGATTTATCCATTGGAGTTTGCGCGTGAACAAATTCAAGATTATTCGAATAACTACACGCGCTTTGTTCTCGTCGGTCAGGAAAGTCTTGATCTACCGGTTTCCCGCAAGGAAAAGACGACGATACTGGTAACGCTGCCGGAAGATTTCCCGGGAGCATTGTATCAAGTACTGGCTGCTTTTGCTTGGAGAAAGGTCAACTTGTCTCGCATCGAATCACGTCCGACGAAAAAAGCACTCGGAAGCTATTATTTTGTCATCGACATTGAGCAGAAGATGGACGACGTCTTGTTGCCAGGAGCGTTTGCGGAGATTGAAGCCATTGGTTGTCAAGTTCGGCAGCTCGGGACGTACCCATTTTATATTCATCAAACCAATTCCTAGAGGGATTGGTTTTTTCTTTTTCTACTCCCTCCCAACAAAGGAGTGGCGTCAAGGAGCAAAACGCCCATGACTGCATACGATGTTAGGGAGCTTGGTGCAAGGGAGGAGAAAAACATTGAGAATACACATCGTCCAAAAAGGCGATACGATGTGGAAGATCGCCAAAAGATATGGCGTCGATTACAAAGAACTGTTACGCCTTAATAGTCAATTAAAAACTCCCGATACTATTTATCCAGGAGCGAGAATCAAGATTCCGGCGAAACAAGTTCCTGTCCGACCACCGCAAAGAACGACGCCCCCCCATCCAATGAGTGAGGCGGCCCCGTATGTGAAAGAAAGACCGATTACGGAAGAGGAAGAGATGGAGGTACCGCAACAAATCGAAAGGCGGCCCATTGAGCCGGAAGAATCAGGAGAGGTACAAATCGAATCCAGAGAGGAGATACGACCTACTCTACCGCCGGCTCCCATTCCTACGAGGCCACCCAAGGAGATGCCTAGACCTCCTAAAGAAATGCCAAGACCACCAGTCCCTTCTGTTTCACCAGAGGTAGTCAGGCCAACGGCACCAGCAACATTACCACCTCCACCACCAACACAGTCTATTCCAAAACCAACAGAGCCGATCGAAAAACCAATCGAAAAACCGATTGAGAAGCCAACACCGTATAAACCACCGAACATTTCAGGGAAGCCAAATGTGCTGCCTCCGGTTCCGCCTGTTCCTATACGTCCACTCATACCGACTCCACCTCCAACCAGAGTGAGTCCGTATATTTATCCACCAGCGATTCCACCGAATCAAAATGTGCCCAACATTCCATATAGACCACCGACTCAGGTCTTGCCATTACAGCCTACACGACCGCCAGCATATGCATGCCCACCTTGCCCACAGCCGAATTATCCACCGCCACGGGTAAGTCCGATGCAACCGATGCAGCCAAACTACCCACCACGGGTAAGTCCATTGCAACCAATGCAGCCAAACTA
>NZ_AKIX01000118.1:0-74993 GCF_000282075.1 Brevibacillus sp. BC25 | reverse complement strand
ATATTAAAAATGGTCAACCAGTAAAAACTGGCTGACCTCATAATACGAACGGGCAGTATAGCGCTAATGAAGGTTGGAGGGAAAGCAATGTATGTAACTACGGATAGATTGATAATCCGAAGTTTTGAATTAGAGGATTGGTCAACAGTTCTTGAATATACTGCGAACATAAGTGTTATGAAATATATACCTGAAGGGGTTGATAACAAAGAGACAGTCAAAGAATTTATAAAGAAAAACATCGGCGAACAAGCCCAAAATTTCCCTGTTGTATTAAAGGATAATGGAAAGCTTATAGGTCATATTGTTTTTCATAAATATTTTGGTGAGCATACATATGAAATTGGGTGGGTGTTCAATCCCAGCTTTCACAATCAAGGTTACGCTTCTGAAGCAGCATTAGCCATATTGAAATATGGATTCGAGGAACTGAATTTACATCGAATAATTGCAACTTGTCAGCCAGAGAATTTTCCATCATATCGGGTTATGGAGAAGATTGGAATGAGACGAGAAGGTTATTTCAAGAAATGTATTCCCCATGAAAATGAATGGTGGGATGAATATTACTACGCTATTTTGAGGGAAGAGTGGAACTAACGGTCTTCAACTATCGGATAACGATAGCTGAATAAAACATCGGCGAGTCTAAGACTTTATTTTCAGGTCTTCGGTCGCCGCTGTTTCATTTGTTATGGTCAGTCTAAAACTTATTATTCTGAGGCTGGAGGTTTTTTTACCCAAGAACTGCGTAGGATCAACAACTCCAGTCTAAAACATTATTATCAACGAAAAACCATCCCTTTTTGAGGGATGGTTTTTTTCTTCCTAAGATTTAAAAGCTACCGATAAACGCCAAAGCTAGTGAGAAGAAAAAGCACAGGGCTCGTAGACCTTGACAACGCCTACCCAGTCGGAACTTAAAAAAGGGGACCACGCTTGTCGAACACTTCTTCCTTGAGAAACATCCGCCCGTAGGGTGGCTTTGGCTCGACGGTCCCCTTTTTGAAGTGTAGACGGCCAGTGAATCCCCCCCTGCTGGCGTGTCAGAGTCGAAGAGACCTGTGCTTTTTCTTCTCCTCCACTATGGCAGGTAGCTCCAATAGAGTTATTTTGAACATTCAAAAACCACATGGTAAAGAAAATGAAAAGAAAGGTAAAGATATTGAAAAGATTAATAGTAAGAAAATTAGTAATATTTAGTCATGTCATATTCTTTTCATTCTATCATCCAGAATAAGGGGGCATTCACAGTGAAGAAGAAGCACATGCTAGGATCCATCCTCGCCCTGTCCGTCTTGCTTTCTACAGTCCTGGCAGGCTGTGGTGGCAGTCAGACATCCAGTGGGACGAATTCCGCGTCCAACTCCAATCAAGCTTCGACTAGCCCCGCGTCTTCATCGGCCGCAGCGGGTGGAGGCGGTACCTTGATTATTGCGCGCTTGTCCGATGCGAATAATCTGGACCCGCATTTCAGTACCCAGATTAATTCCATGGCAGTGACGCAGCACAAGCTCTATGAAGGTTTGGTCATGATGGATCGGAATAGCGAGTACAAACCTCTTTTGGCAAAGGAATGGAAGCAAAAAGACGATGTTACCTGGGAATTTACACTGCGTGACGGTGTTACCTTCCATGACGGGGAACCCTTCAATGCTGAGGCTGTGAAGAAGACAATCGACCGTATCTTGGACAAAGACAATCCAACTCCCAAAGCAAACATGTTTGGCATGATTAAAGAAGTGAAGGTCATTGACCCACTGAAGGTAGAAATTATTTTACATTATCCGTTCGCAGGGCTATTGTCTGTACTGGCAAGTGCCGAGGGTGGCATTATCAGTCCAAAGGCGATTAAGGAATTTGGCAAAGAGTTGTCCAAGAAACCAGTTGGGACGGGGCCGTTCATCTTTGAATCATGGACGCCTGGACAAGAAATCGTCATGGTGAAAAATGAGAAGTATTGGGGCACCCAACCGAAGCTGGAAAAAGTCGTTTTCAAGACTATTCCTGAGGATGCGACACGCGTAGCCATGGTAGAGACAGGTGAAGCCCATGTCGCAGAACAGCTTCCAGTCACTGAACTGGAAAGGGTACAGAACTCGCAGAGCATGTCTTTGGGACGGTTCGAATCATTTGCAGTTGACCATATCGGGATGAACGTCAAGCAGAAGCCTTTTGACGATGTTCGCGTCCGTCAGGCTATCGCCCATGCGATTGATAAGGAAGCGATTATTAAAGGGGTTTACAACAATGTCGGAAAAGTAGCCATCTCGTCATTAGGGCCAAAAGTCATCGGCTACAGCCCGAGTATTAAAACGCCGGAATACGATTTGAACAAAGCGAAGCAATTGCTCACCGAAGCAGGCTACGCCAACGGATTCAAGGCAACCATCTATCTCAATGACAACAAGGCACGGATCAATGTGGCAGAAGTACTGCAATCCCAGCTGAAGGGAATCGGCATCGACTTGCAGATTCAAGTGATGGAGTTCGGCGCGTATCTGGAATTGGCGGCAAAAGGTGAAGCGCAAATGTTCATTAGTGGTTGGGGCAATGCGACCGGGGATGCAGATTACAACCAGTACAACCTTTTCCACAGCACGTCAGCAGGTGTGCCAGGCAACCATTCCTTCTATAATAATCCGAAAGTGGATGCGCTGATTGAAGCGGGTCGTAAGGAAAAAGATCCAGAGAAGCGAAAGGAAATCTACGCAGAGGCGCAGCAAATCGAGATGGAGGAGGTGCCGTTGCTGCCATTCCGCAGCAGTGAAAACCTCGCAGCCATTGCAAAAAATGTACAGGGTGTGTACATCAGTCCATCCGGGTACATTGACGTGAGCCAAGTGACGATTCAATAGCAGGCGCTTGAGACCTTCTCCAACAAATGGAGAGGGTCTTTTTTTAGTAGATAAGAATTTATAAAAACTCATATCGACATGGAAGACTTTTGCCCTTTGAGTACGAAGGCTTCACCAAAAATCTTGGCGAAGTCAGTATTGTGGCTGTGGTGGGGAGAAGAATATTTCCAGTCTAGGCTCCAGGCTAGGCTCCAGGCTCCGTCCTGCTGGGGGCTAAAACTGCCCGCTCCGAAGGGATTCGCGGGGAAACGCAAAAGTGGTAGCCGCTTCGTAGCGCGAGCACGTTGCGTTTCTTTTGCCCGCTCATCCCTTCTCCGCTTGGTAGGACTCCACAAGTCGCTACGTCTGGAAATATTCTTCTCTGGCGTAACTGATGTCTTTCTTCATTCTTTCAAGTCTTAAAAGCTCGTTAAACACAAAATGCTCGTAGAGGAAACAGGAGAAAGAAGCGAAGATCTTTGGTACACCGACCGAGACGGAATGCAAAAAGCGAAACACGTTCTTAAGCGTCCACCTCTGAAACACATCCTGAGAGGACCACTTTGGACGCGGTTTCGCTTTTTGCATGGAGTCGTACAGTGAATCACCCAGCGGGTGGGACAAGAAGCTGAGCGTTTTCTCCTGTTTTCTCCACACCACTACAGCAACATATACTCCAAGTCTATTTTTATTGCATTATTCGCACAAAAGTAGAAATACTGAAAAAAAGAGTAAAGAAAGTGAAAATACAAGTAAAGAGAGTGAAAATACAATGCCAGAATAGTGGGTAAAATGAAATATGCGCGAATGGTCAAAATATTCAAGTACATCTGGCGCAAAAAACGGTCACGCCGTTTTTTTGACCGCAAGCGGTCACATCAACATTTATGAAAAACGTGGAGACGTTTTTCACAAAAGAGGGGGATAACTACATGAAAAAGACGCGCTTTTTCCAGACGCTGCTTGCCATGACCGTTGCGGTGTCTACAGCGTTGGCAGGCTGCTCACAAGCACCTGAAGCAGGAGGGAGTACCAATTCTTCCGGGCAAACCAATGCTTCTGCACCAGCCGGCAAAGAAGGCGGGACACTCGTCATCGCCCGTTTGTCTGATGCGAACAACCTTGACCCACATTTTCTAACGCAAATCAATTCCGCTGCCATCATTCATCACAAGGTATACGAGGGTCTTGTTCGGATGGACAAAGAAAGCAAATATGTAGGCTCACTCGCTTCTGAATGGAAGCAGCTCGATGACGTGACATGGGAATTCAAGCTTCGCTCCGGTGTGACGTTCCACGATGGCACGCCATTCAATGCGGAAGCTGTGAAAAAGACGATTGCTCGTGTCCAAGACCCGGCAGTAGGCTCTAACCGCGCCAATTTGTTTGAAGCAATCAAAGAAGTAAAGGTCGTGGATGATACAACGGTTCAATTCATCCTGCACTATCCATACGCACCACTCCTGTCCGTGCTCGCCAGTGCAGAGGGTGGCATTTTGTCACCAAAAGCGATTGAACAGTATGGGAAAGACTTGACCAAGCATCCAACGGGAACAGGGCCTTACAAATTCGAATCATGGACACCAGGTCAGGAAGTCGTCCTGGTGAAAAACGATAGCTATTGGGGGGACAAACCGAATCTGGACAAAGTCGTCTTCAAGACCGTTCCAGAGGATACGACCAGACTCGCGATGGTCGAGACAGGAGAAGCGAATGTAGCTGAGCAATTGCCAGTGACAGAAGTCGATCGGGTGAAAAATTCTCCGAGTATGACACTTGGTCGTTATCCTGCTTTCGCTAGCGATCATATCGGGATTAACAACTCGAAGAAGCCATTCGATGATGTACGCGTTCGTCAAGCGATTGCACATGCGATCGATAAGAAAACCATCATTCAAGGGGTCTACAACGATGTCGGGACGGTTGCTCATTCTTCCATTACCCCGTCCATGGTTGGTTACAGCCCGAATGTAAAAGACTTGCCTTACGATCTGGAAAAATCCAAAAAGCTGTTGGCGGATGCTGGATACGCGAACGGTTTCAAAGCAACTATTTACTTAAATGATAACAAGGCACGAGTTAGCTTGGCAGAAGTGTTGCAGCAACAGCTGAAACAAATCAATATCGATTTGGAAGTGAAAGTGCTAGAGTTCGGAGCATATATTGAAGCAGCCAACAAAGGCGAAACAGAATTGTTCCTCAGCGGTTGGGGCAATGCCACAGGCGATGCAGACTACAACCAATACAATCTGTTCCACACGAAGTCGCAAGGAGCAGCCGGCAACCACGCTTTCTACAGCAATCCGGAAGTGGACAAGCTGATCGATGAAGGCCGCAAAGAGAAAGACGAAGAAAAACGGAAGCAAATCTACGAAAAAGCACAGCAAATCGAAATGGACGAAGCCGCAATGGTACCATACCGCTTCTCAGAAAACCTCGCAGCGATTCAAAAAGGTGTAGAAGGAGTTTGGATCAGCCCAGCAGGACACATTGAGATCGACGATGTAACATTGCCATAATTTTCAACGAAAAGTGCTTCATGATCAGCATAGCTTCGCCCATTGGGAACGAGCTATGCTGATTGATTATACAAAGAGGAATAAAATGGGGGCGAGTCTATGAAAAAACAAAAGATGCTAGGTTCAATGCTGGCAGGTATCCTGAGCGTTGGCCTCGTGCTTACAGGCTGTTCATCAGGTACAGAGCAAGGTGCGGCAGGGACTCCGGTAGCGAAGGAAGCTCCGGCAACAGATCAGACACTGGTGATTGCACGGCAGTCAGACGCAAATAATCTAGACCCGCACTTTATTTCAGCGATCAATGCAGCGAGTGTGGTCCATCACAAAGTGTACGAAGGTCTCGTCCAGCGAGATGATAACATGGCGTTCAAACCGATGCTCGCCACGGAATGGAAGCAGTTGGACGATGTCACCTGGGAGTTCAAGCTGCGTCAGGGAGTCAACTTCCACGATGGTACGCCATTTAATGCCGAAGCGGTAAAAGCAACATTCGCACGCGTCCTCGATGAAAAGGTCGCCTCTCCACGTGCGTCTCAGTTCAAGATGCTATCAGAAGTAAAGGTAGTGGATGATTACACCGTTCATTTCAAGTTAGCCTACCCTTATTCCCCATTGCTGTCGATCCTCGCCAACCACGAAGGCAGCATTATTAGTCCAAAAGCAATCGAGCAATATGGCAAGGAGCTGAGCAAACATCCCGTCGGTACAGGGCCATTCGTATTCGAATCGTGGACACCTGGCCAAGAGATCGTACTCGTGAAAAATGACAACTACTGGGGAGAAAAGGTAAAATTCAAGAAGGCCGTCTTCAAAGTCGTACCAGAGGACACGACACGCGTAGCCATGGTAGAGACGGGAGAGGCGCACATCGCAGAACCATTGCCAGTGACAGAAATTGACCGCGTCAGTAATTCCCCTCATATGAGCTTGTACCGCACAGAGGGCTTGGGGACAGATTTCATCGGGTTCAATACCAAGAAAAAACCGTTTGACGACGCCCGTGTTCGCCAGGCGATCAACTATGCGATTGAGACCGATGCGATTATCAAAGGTGTGTACAACGATGTAGGAACGAAAGCGAATTCCGCAATGAGTCCGAAGGTTCTTGGATACGATGAGGCGTTAAAAGGATACGAGTTCGATCCGAACAAGGCGAAGGCCCTGTTAAAAGAAGCAGGCTATCCGGACGGCTTCAAGACAACCTTGTGGACAGGCGATCGTAAGGAACGGATTAATGCAGCGGAAGTAATCCAGTCCCAGTTAAAGGGAATCGGCATTGAAGTAGAGGTAAAAGTACTTGAGTACGGAGCCTATTTGGATGCTGAAGACAACGGTGAAACAGAGCTGTTCATCAGCGGTTGGGGCAACGCCACTGGTGACGCTGACTACAACCAGTACAATCTGTTTCACTCCAGCTCTTTGGGCAAAGGCGGAAACACAACGTTCTACGTGAATAAAGAAGTGGACAAGCTGATCGAAGAGGGGCGCCGCGAGCAGGATACCGAAAAGCGCAAGCAAATCTATGCAAAGGCGTTGGAGATTGAAAAGCAAGAAGCACCAATCGTCCCAATCCGTAATCTTGAGCATGTCGCTGCAGTCGCGAAAAACATCAAAGGCTTCTGGATCAGCCCTTCTGGGTACATGATGATCAATGGCATTACGATTGAATAACGCAAACATTTAGAGAGAAAAGGATGGAGACGGAGCATGAAAGAAAGCTTGTGGATCAAAAATGCGAGTCTGGAATGTGGTTATAAAGAGGCGAATGGCATCGTGACGGGAACAAAGACGGAGCGTTTTCATGTCTTGCTCACGGACGGTTGCGTGGAGAAAATCGTACCGGCTTCTTCTGATATACCTGATGGGGTATCTGTGTGGGATGCACAAGGCCTACTGATGCTTCCTTCTTTCCGGGAAATGCACATTCATTTGGACAAAACATTTTATGGAGGTCCGTGGCAAGCCGTTCTTCCTGCTCCCAATCGTTTTTTTCGAATCGAACAAGAGCAGGAACTGCTGCCCCGCCAGCTTCCCGTCGCTCGTGAGCGTGCAGAAAAGCTGCTGGAGTTAGTGCAATCACACGGTGCTACTCACGTGCGAACCCATTGCAACATTGACCCGGTCATCGGGTTGAAAAACCTGGAAGCCACATTGGAGGCGTTAGCAACTTACCGTGAAAAACTTTCCTGGGAAATTGTCGCGTTTCCCCAACATGGTTTGCTGCGCAGTGATTCCGTTTCCCTCGTCCGTGAGGCGATGAAGCATGGAGCCGGCTTCGTCGGTGGTGTCGATCCTGCCACGTTTGACGATGATATCGAGAAATCTCTTGATACGATGATGGACATAGCGGTGGAAGCGAATGCGGATGTTGACCTGCACTTGCACGAGCCTGGACATTTGGGTGTTTATATTATGAAAAAACTGGCTGCTATGACGAAGGATGCGGGGTGGCAAGGTCGAGTCACTGTCAGTCATGCTTATGGGCTAGGAGAGGTTCCGACTGCTGTGGCAGAAGAGGTCGCGGAGCTTTTTGCTGAGCAGCAAATCGCTGTCATGTCAGCTGTTCCCATTGATATGCCGACCATCCCGATTCCATTGCTTCATGCCAAAGGCGTCCATGTTGGTTTGGGCAATGACAACATCACCGATCACTGGGACCCATTTGGAACCGGAGATATGCTGCAAAAAGCCAATCGTCTGGCTGAACGGTTCCGTTGGATTGATGAGCGATCTCTATCGCGAGCACTGGGATTCGTTACAGGTGGCGTGACTCCACTGGACCAAGCTGGGAATCAGGTTTGGCCAAAAGTAGGAGATGAGGCAAATGCGGTATTCGTCCGTGCCAAATGCTCCGCCGAGGCTGTGGCTAGACTATCTCCGAAGGAAGCGGTGGTTTTCTCGGGCAAGATGGTTTGGCAGAGACAATAAATAGGAAATGTGATCCGATCTTCTTTAAGGAGGTCGGATTTTTCATTTGTTAGTAATAGTAGCTGTAGTGAAGGAAGAAGCGCATTTCCAATCTACGCTTCGGCCTCCGCCCCGCAAGGGGTGAAGTCTGTCCGCTTCGGAATGAATGGCGGGAGCGCTTCAAACGTCGACAATTTCGAGGAAGTATCTCATAAGTGAAGCTGAAATTCCCCGCCATTCATTCCTGCGCTGGGGCGGGCTCCAGAGGCGCTTGGACTGGAAATGCACTTCTTCCGGCGTAGCTTTTGTAACATCTTGAAAGGCAGGCAATACCAAGATGATAAAAGATTACTTAACTAACCATAAATGATTTTTATATCAAATCCATTCATTAGAATGCTACTGAAGGACAATCATCAAGAATTTTCTTATGGTCTTTCATATACAGATCGGAAATTCAGCAAAAGCTACACCAAAGAAGCGTGTTTCCAGTCATAGCGCCTCTGGAGCCCGACCGAGCGGAGGTGTGAATGACGGGAGCGTTTTTAGCTTCAACGTGCGAATACGTCATCGAGGCTACCACTTTTGAAGCGGCTCCCGTCATTCATGCCGGAGCGGACAGTCTTCACCCCTTGCGGGGCGTAGGCCGAAGCGAAGACTGGAAAAACGCTTCTCCACCAAAGCTACGGTATCGAGTGTATTTTCACACTTTTTTATCTATACAAAATTAAATAAAAGTAAAAATATTATAAATTGATGTAAAGATGCTGAAAGGTTCGGTTGAAAATCTACCGTATAATGCAAATAAGAAATACATTCAGAATTTTCGACGGTATTCTACAGGGGGTAGACACAAATGAAGAAAACGCGCATGGTCGGTTCCTTGTTGGCTCTGACATTGACGGTTAGTGTTGCGCTGACTGGATGTGGTGGTGCGAGCTCGGAGCAATCCGGTTCGACGAATACAACTGCTGCAGAAGCTCCGAAAGAAGGGGGAACCCTGATTGTAGCCCGCAAGGCAGACGCCAACAATCTAGACCCGCATTTCATCTCTAATATTCCTTCGGCAAACTATGTGTATGGAAAAGTGTATGAGAGCTTGGTGTCGCGTGATAAAAACGGCGAGTACAAGCCTACACTCGCTACTGAATGGAAACAGCTCGACGACCTGACATGGGAGTTTAAGCTTCGTGAGGGCGTTACGTTCCACGATGGTACACCCTTTACAGCAGAAGCTGTGAAAAAGACGTTCGAACGTGTACTCGATCCAAAGGTGGCATCACCGCGTGCATCCAACTTCTCCATGATCAAAGAAATCAAGATCGTGGATGACAAGACTGTACATTTCGTGCTGGAGTATCCTTTTGCACCGCTGCTCTCCATCTTGGCTAGCTCTGAAGGAAGCATCATCAGCCCGAAAGCAATCGCCGAGCATTCCGATACATTGGCGAAGCAGCCTGTAGGAACCGGACCTTTCAAATTTACATCGTGGGCACCGGGGCAAGATATGAAACTCTCGAAAAATGATACCTACTGGGGTGAAAAGCCAAAGGTAGATGAAGTAGTGTACAAGGTCGTGCCAGAAGATACGACCCGTGTAGCGATGATCGAAGCAGGCGAAGCGCACATCGGCGACCAGCTTCCTGTGACGGAAGTAGAGCGTGCACAGGCATCTCCTGGCATGAACATGGTGCGTGCAGAAGGCTTGGGTGTGGATTATATCGGTTTTAACGTGCAGAAGAAGCCATTTGATGATGTACGCGTACGTCAAGCTGTCGCGCATGCTATCGAAAAGCAAGCCATTGTACAAGGGGTATACAACAATGTAGGAACACAAGCTGTTTCCTCGATGTCCCCAAAAGTAATCGGCTACAACCCGAATCTCCAGGATTACTCGTATGATGTCAATGCAGCAAAAGCACTGCTCGCAGAAGCAGGTTACCCGAACGGCTTCAAAACATCCATCGTGACAGATGACCGTAAAGAACGCATGAACGTAGCAGAAGTCATCCAGTCACAGCTGAAAGGCATCGGCATTGATTTGGAGATCAAAGTAATGGAATACGGTGCGTATCTGGAGCACACAGACAATGGTGAGCATGCGATGTTCATCGGGGGCTGGGGCAATGCAACAGGGGATGGCGACTACAACCAGTACAACGTCTTCCACAGCACTTCGAAAGGCAGCGCAGGTAACATGGCGTTCTACAACAACCCAGAGGTTGACAAGCTGATTGAAGAAGGACGTCGGGAAAAAGATGTACAAAAACGCAATGAAATTTACGCAAAGCTGCAAGAAATCGAGCTGAAGGAAGTACCGATCCTTCCAATCCGCACGATTGACCATGTGGCAGTTACATCCAAGAATGTAAATGGCTTCTGGCTGAGCCCTGTTGGCTACTTGATGCTAGATGAAGTATCGATCAACTAATGGTGATAGAAGGGATGGCGTTTGTCGCTGTCCCTTCTTTCGTCAATAGAGAGGAATTCACGATCTGCACCGGGAATGTAACTTGGGGAAAAGAAATGCGCAAGAGACAAGTCGTGGGGTGGAAAACATGCAGGAAGAGCAGCTAGACATTTTTGACGAAGCAGGACAGCACATCGGGGTAGAAGCGCGTAGCGAAGTACACCGATTGGGGCTGTGGCACCAAACCTTTCATTGCTGGATTTATCGCGTAGTAGATGACCAGATCGAATTGTTGTTCCAAAAAAGACATCCACAAAAGGATACTTGTCCGAACTTGCTCGATATTACCTCTGCCGGTCATCTTCTCGCTTCGGAACAGCCATGTGACGGCGTACGGGAATTGGAGGAGGAGCTGGGCTTGTCGGTGAGCTTTGAGGAATTGGACAAGCTAGGCGTGATTCGTGATGTAATGGTTGCCCCCTCCATCATTGATAAGGAAATGTGCCATACATTTTTGTATGAGTGCGATCAACTCTTACACGAGTACCGTGTACAGGAAGAAGAAGTCACGGGGCTGTTTTGGGTCAGTCTGCATGAGCTAGAGCGGTTGTTTGCGGGAGAGATCGGGCAGATGCAGGTGAATGGATTTTTGTTAACGGAAAATGGTGAGCAAAAAGATACAGCGATGATCGCGGCCAAAGCTGACTTTGTTCCGCATGAAGTGCATTATTACCAGCAGGTGTTTACAGCAGTGAAACTACGGGCAGCTAATCGATAACCCTGATCGGAAAAAAATGCCTCGCTTGTCATCGACAAGACGAGGTTTTTCGTTGGCTGAGAAAGATTGTTCTCTAATGTGATATACTAGACAATGCTTTTTGCTGCTCGCGATCATGCGTAGATAGAGAGAGGAGATCGAGATGAGACTACAGATTATGATTGCCCTAATGCTCTCGACATTCCTTGCTGCGATGGAAGGAACGATTGTGAGTACAGCTGTACCACGTATTACGAGTGATTTGGCAGGCTTTGAACAGGTGAGCTGGGTATACGCCATCTACATGCTTGCCACTGCCGTATCTGCTCCCATTTACGGCAAGTTGGCTGATTTATTTGGCCGAAAAAACGTATTGTTAATCGGTATTGGTATCTTTTTGTTAGGTTCCACGCTCTGTGGAGTGGCGACGTCGATGTGGCAGCTCATTGTTTTCCGTGCCATTCAAGGTTTGGGTGCAGGCTCAGTCATGCCGATTACGATGACCATCATCGGAGATTTGTACACCGAGCAGACTGCCAGAGCAAAAGCGCAGGGCTGGATTAGCGCTGTATGGGGACTTTCCGGTGTGGCAGGCCCGCTGGTCGGAGGATTTTTGGTCGATACACTGACGTGGCGTTATATCTTTTTTCTTAACTTGCCTTTTGGCCTCGTTTCGTTTTTCATGCTCGTCTTTTTGTACAAGGAAAAGCTTTCCGTCAAAGAAAAACGCCATATCGATTATCCGGGCGCGCTTATTTTTTCGCTCGGGACCATCGCCTTGTTGTATGCCTTGTTAACAGGTAGCCAAAATCAATCCTGGACCAGTCCGGTGACGATTTCCTTGATCGTATTTGCTTTGGTGACCTATCTGGTGTTTGTATCGGTGGAGAAGAAATCGCCTGAGCCGCTGATTCCGCTTTCGCTTTTTACCAATCGAAACGTGGCCATGACCAACCTGCTGACACTCTTGACCAATGGAATTGTGATCAGCATGGTGGTGTACTTGCCGATCTGGAGCCAGGGAGTCTTGGGAGAAAGTGCGACAATGGCTGGCTTTGTCCTGACACCGATGCCAGTTTGCTGGACGATCGGCTCTATCCTTGCCGGGAACTTGTTAGGCAAGCTACGAGCTGAACAGCTATTTATCGCAGGGACAGCCGTTCTGACCGTAGCGACAACATTGTTGAGCTTCCTGTCCGCTCAGTCAGCGGGATACCTCATTTATGTGGCTGTAGGCTTAATTGGTTTGGGAATGGGGCTCATTTCTCCGATCATCATGGTAAAAATTCAATCGTCCGTTGCAGTCGACAAGAGGGGGACAGCGGTTGCCCTCAATACATTCACGGGTACATTTAGCCAGACCTTCGGGGCAGCTGTATTCGGAATGTTGTTCAACATGGTGACTGTAGCAAGTGGTCATACGAATTTAGGAGCTTCCTTTGAACACGGATCGATTCCAGTGGCACAGCTGGCACAGATCCGAGACTTATTAGCTAGCGGTGTTCATGTGGTCTTCACAGGCACATTAGTGCTTGCGATAGGCAGCTTTGTTCTGGCGCTTGTGATCGCAAAAGGAAGCCGAGTCAAACAGACACACTAATTCGAAGACGTTCGCCGAGTGCGGACGTTTTTTCAATAATTGGTTACAATTTTCCAAAAAATGCAAACTTCATATTGCCAGTTGTTACATTCATCGATACTATTTTCCTAGATGCCCAAATTCTTGCTGACAGGAGTGCATGAGACGATGGAGGAGATTCGACCGGTTTCAATTGACGATATCGATGAGGTCGTTAGGATTGCAGCGATGAGCTACCCTGGAAGCAATCTACTGGGTGCAGAGAGCAGACAGCGATTTGCCGAACGCGTAAGGGAGACGATCGAAAACGACCCACATGTCAGCTACCACGGATGCTACCGTGATGGAAGACTAGCGGGTATAATGAAATGGTACGATTTTCCTATGAATGTTCATGGTACACCGCTTTTGACTGGCGGTATTGGGATGGTCGCCGTAGACCTTTTGCATAAAAAGGAAAAAGTGGCCATGTCGATGCTACAAGGTTTTCTTTCCAGTTATCGGGAGCGGGGAATCTCGCTGGTCTCGCTCTATCCGTTTCGTGTTGATTTTTACAAGCAAATGGGTTTTGGAATGGGGACCAAGGTTCACCAATACAAGTTCAAGCCGTCCAGCCTACCATTTGTAGGCAAGGACAAAATCGTCTATATAGGAAAAGAGGATAAAGAAGAACTGTCTGCTTGCTATCACCGAATCGCCCGTCAAACACATGGCATGATCAAGCGTACAGATCGAGAGTGGGACAGAATCCTCGATGGTCCTGAAATGGTTACCGTTGGCTACAAAAAGGAAGGGAGGCTTGGCGGCTATCTCGCTTTCCAGTTCCAGAGCGCCCATGAGAAAAACAAACTCTTCAACAACATAGAAGTAAGAGAGCTTCAGTATGAGAACCGCGAAGCACTTGCACAACTGCTCTCTTTCCTGCGTAGCCAGGCCGATCAGATTCAACGGATCGAATTTACGACACCGGACGAAGATTTTCACTTGTTGCTATCTGATCCGGGCAACGGAACGGATTCGATATTGTGGAGCATTTATCATGAGAGCCATGTATCTGGAGTCGGTCTGATGTATCGGATCATTGATGTGCCGGGATTTTTCCGTCAGCTGTCCCACCACTGTTTTGGTTCGGAAACGGTAAATGTAAAGCTGACGATCCGCGATTCGTTCCTGCCTGAGAATGAAGGAACATGGCTCATCAAGTTTGTCGATGGACGCCCGGAATTAGGCGAGGCAGTGGAGCCTTACGTTTCGGTGCAGCTAGATATTTCGGATTTTTCTTCGCTTGTGATGGGGGTAGTAACTGCCCGAAAACTGTATCAATTCGGCCAATTAGAGCTGGATGCTCCAGAAAAGCTTCCGATTTTGGATAGGCTGTTCGCTGTTCCTGAGAAGCCACGAAGTGTGACTACCTTCTAGAAAAGAAGATTTGTCACGTTTTTGACACATTTGGTTATCTTATTTTGCTTCCTCCCATATGTTGTTAGTAAATGGGAGGAGGCAGGTTTTATGATCTTTCTTACACTGGTTATCTTTTTTGCGTTTCTTTTGATTGTTTGGGTGGTCGTTAGACTCCTCTTCCGGCTGGAAAAGCATGATTCCATCACACATGATGAGAGAGAATTATGGAATCGCTTTCAGGTGAAAGAGCAGGAGATCAAATATCGAAAGCCCAAAAAATAAAAAGAAAGGCGCCAAGGTGACAGGCGCTCTTTCTTTTGCGTGTTCCCCACTATGAGAAGAGAAAGAAGGAGAAAACAATGCCAGGGAGATCAGAGGGGCATCAACGTGAATTTTTTCGCTTACGTCTAGAATACTCCCTCTGTGCAGACATGACCATTGTGCTGGTCAAAGGGAAAACTATGGAGATTGGGAGCACGCAGGTATTGATCGAGGATATCGGGGCAGGTGGACTTCGTTTTCTCTCTCATCTCAAAATGCCGGCAAATGATCAGCTCGTTCTGCAGTTTGCGACGGAATTGTGCGGACAGGCTCTGAAAATGTACGGTCACGTAGTTCGCACGATTCCGTGGGAAACGGACTATTACGAATACGCTGTACGGTTTACTATGGAAGAGGAACAACATCTGGAGATTAATCGCTTGGTAAACCGACTGGCGATCCGCTATCGGCAGAATCGGTCAGCAACAGAAGGACGTTTCTTTAAAGGTGATCGCTTGGCATTTTTAAAAGAGTTGGCTCAAGCAAGTCTTGCGATGCGAGCCAGTGAAGCATAGACAAAAAGGCTTTCTGTTGTACGAATACACAACAGAGGGCTTTTTTGTTTGACACAAAACAAACGCAATGATAAGTTATCTATAATAAATCAAACGAATAAAGGTTGTGTTTATATATGAGTCTTCATGAAGCGTTTTGGAGCGCTTCCCTTCAAGAGTGGAAGCAAGGTTACATCGAACAAGACGAACATTTTATGTGTTTGCTCTGTGGGGAACAGGTGGAGAAAGGAATTATTTATCCAGAGCAGGGTGTCCTATATGAAGCGTCCCGTTTTATGCGTCATCATATCGAGGTTTCGCACGGTTCTGTCTTTACTCACCTGAGCCAGTTGGATAAACGATTGACGGGCTTGTCTGATCATCAGGTTAATTTGCTTCGCCTCTTTTACCAGGGCAAGACAGACGCCGAGGTTCAAAATGAAATGGGGATTGGCAGTGCATCGACGATCCGTAATCACCGCTTTGCACTCAAGGAAAAAGAACGTCAGGCCAAGGTATTCCTGGTCATGATGGAGTTATTGCATGAAGCGGATAAAAATCAATCGTCCAATGATGCCAAATCAAGCAAGCAAAAGAATCCCTCGAAAGATGACGATGCCGCAGAGTATGCCGCGATCGTAAAGAGATTCTTGCCGAACGGACTATCAGGTCGATTAGAGCGCTTCCCGCGCAAACAAAAGCATAAACTCATCCTCCTCGAAGAGATTTCCAAAAAATTTGAGCTCGACCGTTTCTACACCGAGCGAGAAGTGAATGAGATTTTAGAAGGTCTTTTCGACGATTATGTGACCTTGCGGAGATATTTAGTCGATGTCGGTTTGATGGATAGACAGGCGGACGGCAGTCAATATTGGCGGATCGCAGTGGAAAATGAAGGAGAGGAACGAGGGGCGCAACAGATGAATCGCAAGCAAGAGCTCAAGCAGATGTACAAGGAAGTAGAAACAGATGCAGGCGTTTATCAAATTAAGAACAAGCAAAATGACAAAGTGTTCATCGCCAGCACGAATAACCTAAAAACGATCAACGGTAGAAAGTTCATGCTTCAGCATGGCTCACACCCTAATCGTGATCTGCAAAAAGACTGGGATAAATACGGTTCGGACGCTTTTGAAATCGAAGTACTAGAAAAGGTTGAGAAGAAAGACCATCCGTATTTTGATGGGAAGGATGCACTGGAAAAACTCGAAGATAAATGGATGAAAAAGCTGGCGCCTTATGGTGATCGAGGCTATCACGTGCAAAAAGATCCATCCTAGTCTTGTCCATCATCCAGCATGCGGAATCGCTCCAAGTGAGCCCACAAACCTTCCTTTTGCAAGATCTGGATTTGTTTTTCGCCAAGTAAATCAAAATGTGGGAAGGGTGCACGGTTATGAATGTAGACAGGATCGAGTCCGTTGGCAAGGCACCAGTCTGTCAGTAACGAATAATTGGCACAGCCTACTTTTGTAACGGTTTTGATTCCGGGAAACCGGGGGTCCAGCCAATAATGGGTGAGAAATGCCAATTCGCCTCGACTAACGGCTTGCTTCCAACGGTTCAGTTCGTCTCGTGTAATCCCAAATGCCACTCTTCCTCATCCTTTGCAAAACGGTCGTGTTTCTCACACTCATTAATAGCATGGAATGGTTTAAACGTCAAAAAGACAGTTCTCCCCCGGGATAGCCGACGGAAACTGTCTTTTTGTGCTAGGTTTTTTACCGAACTCCTGTTGGAAGCTGAGGCGGGACGTAATTCAACTCTTCGTCCGCGGTGATGTAATCGGTGTTGACCATGAGGAGCAAATAGCGTTTGCCGGTTTGCGGATCGCTGATAATGATGTGGTCGCGGCCAGCTGTTTCGAGGACGCCACGGAAAATTTTGGCGTTCCATTGACTGTTGTTTTCAAACGTTTGGTACACCGTAATGACCTTGCCTCGATTCAGGCGAAGGATGTTTTCGATGTACGATTCTTCCATTACTTGCCCAGGAGTAATGGGCATTCCAGGAATCAAGGATCCGCTTGGCTGCATCGGAACCAGTTGAGGTTGCTGCTGTTGAATCATCTGCTGCTGTTGCTGAGGTATGCCGTATGGATACTGTGCGGATGGGTACATGTCGTAACCGTATTGTTGTTGAGGGAAACCAGTGTAAGGCATTTGTTGACTCATGATGAACTCGCTCCTTTATCTATCTAATCTTTTTAATAGACGCGTGGACAATCTGCTGGTGTTGGAATGAAGAAGCAGTGTGCCTTATAGCGACCGGAGTTTTGTTGATCCCACCAAGTAGGAGGGCAGTTTCCAGCAGGACGGTAGAACCACAACGCGTTGCTCGCAGGGCGGGTTTTCTCTCCATTGATTGCACGCTGTGCCAGTCGTTTGTCTTTTTCCCTGGCCCGTTGATAGAAATACGGTTTTTGGATCGCTTCGAATCCTCCAGGAGATTGATAGACCATGTCACGCATGCTACGAATGTTTTTGAAGTCAAGGCAGTTACCTAAAATCCGATTTACCCCAACGTTGCCAACCATGAGCATGCCCAACTCACCTTCACCCTCAGCCTCGGCCCGTATCAGTCTGGCAAGCATATCGACATCACTGGAGTTCGCTTTGATGACGGCCATTGCTTCACCTCCTTCCATAAAAATCACAATAACAATATATGGGCGAATAATAGATTGGTGATTGGCCCGATAAATTTTTCATCAAGTTGACGTTTACGTAAACGGCAGTTACAATCATTTTATTCGGTAAATTTGGAATTTTATAAATGTAAGTAAGGGGCGCTGGACATGAGCAGAGAAGGAATACAGAAGGAAGAATCGTGGACCATCTCTGATCTTGCTCAACAATTAGATGTCAGCACCAGAACGATTCGGTACTACGAAGAGCTCGGCTTGATTTTCCCCAGTCGGACAGAGAAGGGAAGCAGGCACTACAACCGCAAGGATCGTGCCAGGCTGCGACTCATTCTGCGAGGGAAGCGCTTCGGATTTTCGTTGGATCAGATTCGCGAGATGATTGAGCTGTTCGACGAGGACCGTACAGGTCGTGCGCAGCTTATGCGAACGATTGAGTACGGCAACCAAAAGCTGGCTGAGATCGACGAGAAAATCATGGAACTCCGACAACTGAGAGAAGACATTCTCGTCTACAAGCAAAACTTTGAACAAAAATTGCTTGAAGAAAATGAGGAGGAGAAACGATGAACGTATCAGCTCTGCTCACAGCAAACGGAAGGAAATGCCCTGATAAGTCTGCGCTGATTGCAGGAGATGTAGAGGTCAGCTTTTCCCAGTGGGATACACGCTCCACTCAGTGGGCTTGCCATTTGCAAGAGCTTGGCATCGAGCAAGGGGATCGGGTTGTCATGCTGATGCCCAATTGCCCGGAGTTTGCCATTTTTTACGTCGCCGTCATTCGCAGTGGTGCCCTCGTCGTACCGATCAATGCACGATCAACACAAGAAGAAGTACGACATATATGTGAACATGCCGGAGCAAAGGCACTTCTTGTTCATGATGCCCTCGTGCCTATCGTGAATGAGTGGGTCCTTCAAACGCCACAGCTTGTGGCAATCAAAACAGGAGCGAGTCAAGGGAATTGGCATGGAATCGCTGACTGGGATGCCAATAACGTGTCTTTTGATAAAATGAATGCGCTTTCTTCACAGCCGTATTTGGGGAACATGAACGAAGATAGCGAGGTCAGCATCCTATATACATCTGGGACGACTGGACGCCCTAAAGGGGTGCTTTATACACATAGAAGCTTATTGACTGTCGCGAAAATGATGTCGATTGAACTGACGATGACACATCGTTCTCGAATTTTGCATTTGATGCCGCTAAGTCATTCGGCTCCCCTCCATCTCTTTTTCATTGCAGGGCTCATGCTTGGCGCCACCCAGGTAATGGCCCTGACCTTCTCTCCGCAGCTTCTTTTGGATTTGGTGCAGCAGCATCAGATTACGCATTTCTTCGGAGCGCCAGTGGCGTATTTACTGACGATGAAGCATCCCGAGTTTGCGGCGTACGATTTGTCTTCCATCGAACATTGGATGTATGGCGGGGCTCCGCTGTCCAAAGAGATGGCTTCGCTTATGGAAGAAGCATATGGACGCGATAAACTGGCGTGCGTCTACGGCTTGACGGAGGCAGGGCCGACCGGAATGTGCCTCTTGCACCGAGAGCATCCGGACAAAATCGGCAGTATAGGCAATCGTGGTGTATTGTTCACCGAAATGGAGGTTGTAGACGAGCGAGGAGAGCGATGCGCCAGTGGCGAAGCGGGCGAAATTCGCTTGCGCGGAGAAGGGACAATGAAAGGATACTACAACAATCCAGGGGCTACAGCAGAAACCATACGGGATGGTTGGGTGTACACTGGCGATATTGCACGCGTGGATGAGGATGGATTTCTGTGGATGATTGATCGCAAAAAAGACGTGATGATTACGGGCGGGGTAAACGTCTACCCGAAGGAAATCGAGCAGTTGTTGGAGCGTCATCCGTCGATTGGCGAGGTAGCTGTTGTAGGTTTGCCGCATCCGGAGTGGGGCGAGACAGTTACGGCTTATGTGGTACTGAAACCAGGAGTCGATACCAATCGAGAGTGGCTAGAGGAGATCCAAGGCTCTTTGCGTGGTCATCTCGCCGATTACAAGCTCCCGCGACAAGTGAATATCGTTCCTGCACTGCCGCGGAACACGAGCGGAAAAGTCATGAAGCATGTATTGCGTGATGTCAGTTCCCAAAAGGAAGTGGAACTACGATGAGTGATTTGCAAACGAGCATCGATCAGCGAGCATACAGCGACAATATCCCGCACCCGCGTACACCACAGGCGCAAAACTTTTTCAAAGCAGATCCCAACCTTGATTATTTGCTGGAACGTTATCTCCCTGCTTCCATGCATGAATGGGCCAGACAGCAATTGAGCTGGCTAGGGGCGCAAGTGGCAGGACCCATCGATGAGCGTGCTGCCTATACAGACAGGGAAGGAAAGCCGAGATTGCGCAAGTACAATCGGCTGGGTGAGGATATTTCCGAGATCATTACCAATGAAGGCTACAAGGAAACAGTAGCAGAAGTTTACGGAGCAGGCATCGTCAGCTACTTGTATCAAGACATTCCTGAGTTGGGGAGAAAAGCGCCGTATAGCTATTCCTTTTTCATGGGCTATCTCGTGAGTCAGTCTGAGCCGGGCTTCTATTGCCCTGTTACCTTGTCGATGTCAGCTGCTTATTTACTTGATCGCTATGGCAGCGAAGAACAAAAGGAGCTTTACCTGACAGGACTGACCTCTCGTGATCGTACTCGCTTGTATGAAGGGGCTACTTGGCTGACGGAGAGACAGGGCGGTTCGGATGTCGGTGCGAATTTGACTGTAGCAAAGCCAGTAGCAGGTCAGCCTGGTGTGTACCGATTGACAGGAGAAAAGTTTTTTGCGAGCAATGCTGGAGCATTTGTTGCGACTGTTTTGGCGAGAATCGATGAGGAGAAACCGGGGACAAAAGGGCTCGGACTGTTTTTGGTGCCTTGGATAAAGCCTGACAATGAACGCAATCACATCCAGGTCCGCCGCCTGAAAGATAAGCTGGGCGTCAACGCCGTACCATCTGCGGAGATACTATTGAACGGAGCAGAGGGCAATTTGATCGGGGAGCCTCAGAACGGCTTCAAGTACATGGCAGAAGCCCTGAACCTCTCTCGCATTTGCAACGCGATTGCTTCGATTGGGATCATGCGTCGAGCTTTTTACGAAGCGAGGTATTATGCCGAGCAACGTCGTGCATTCGGGAAGCCAATCGATCAGTACCCGATGGTAAAAGAAATGTTGGTGAGCCTCTTATTGGATACGGAGGTCAGCACGGGTGCGGTGTTTGATATGATTGCTGTTTATGATCGCTTGCAGTCTAATTCTGCTAGCATAGAGGATAACGCGCTTGCTCGCCTGCTGATTCCTTTGCTGAAATACCGTACAGGGGAACAGGCTGTCGAATCGACTCATACCGCAATTGAAATTCATGGCGGTAACGGTTATATCGAGGAGTACGTGACGCCGCGTCTGTTGCGTGATGCGCAAGTTTTGACTGTATGGGAAGGCACCTCGAATATACTCGCACTCGATATTTTGCGTGTGATGCAAAAAGAAAACAGCCACGAAGTGTTTTGCAGATTGCTTCGGGAGAGCGTAGCTGGCTGGAAGCATGCCTTTTCACAGCCGTACGCCGAGTTGATTCGGACAGAACTGGCCATCCTGGAGGAAAATATCGCCTATCTCATGCAACAGACCCACGATTATGTAACGTACAAATTAAAAACGCTCGCGGACCATATGGTAGATTTGTACACCTTATCATGCATCGTCAGTGAAGCAGAGGATCAAGTGACGCGTGAGGGAAATGCCCGCAAATATATTTTGGCAAAGCTGTATGCCGAAAAGCATTTCCACTCAAAAGAAAAGCGGGGGATTCAAGCCGATACTTTGCTGGATGTACAGTTTTTTACCCAACTGGTGGAATATCAGTTTGTCAGCGTAGAAGATTGGGCCCAACAGTCCGCTATTGTTCAGACCCGATAAATCAAAAAGCGCCTTTTGACCACTTGTTGAGGTGGCAAAGGCGCTTTTGATTTTTACGCATACCGCTTGCGGCGCATACTCCAAATAAACCAGGTCGCAGCAACCACTGTTGCGATCGCCAGCAGCGTGATCTCAAAGTATTCATCGATCAGAACCTTTGCGTGTTTTCCGTACAAATAAAACAAGGTGCCAATCAAATAAAACTTCAATCCCCGCCCGATGATCGCATAAAACATGAGCTTGGTCAGCGAGTAATTGAATACGCCAGAGAGCACAGTGAAAACCTTGAAAGGAATGGGGGTAAAAGCTCCGATCAGTACGGCAGCATCCCCGTTTTTTGCGAATTTTTCCGTCGCTACAATAACCCATTTTTCAGGGAGAATCTTGTGCAAAAGTGGTTTTCCCAGCCATCTCCCCAACAAAAATCCGATGGGAGCGCCGAGGACGGAAGCAGTAAAGGCCACTGTCGCAAACTGAATCGCTGAGCCTGGATCGAGCAGACTCATCGCAATTTGCATAAAAAACGGAGGAATTGGACTAATAAATGAGTCCAAAAATGCCATGGCAACAAGTCCCCACATCCCATATTGCATGAATAGCTGTGTGATATGTTCGAGCATGAGCATCTCCTTAGAAGGTTTTTTCTATTGTAGCTATCCTATGCCAGTTTGTCCAAAGAAAGACCACAACTGAAGTTACCCTGCTCTTGGTTGTGACCCACTTATCCTAGGTCGAATATTGGTAGTGAAGTCCTTGTTTTTTCATTGACGCTAGGAAAGATTATCCACTAAAATGTAGGGAAACAGGACAAACATCATGGGAGGAACCAATGAAAACATTGGGTTCGGGAAAAGTCGTTTTCTATGCGCCAAACGGGACTAACTTGCAATTGTCAGGGGAAATTGACGTACGTGGTGATCGGGTATCCATAACAGAAATCATCTATTTTAATGGCCAACCAAATGGAGCACGCGAGACGAATTTGCCACTCGCGCAAACCGTGATTTACTGGGAGCCAGAAGTATACGAACAGATCGGATATGAAGAACAATAAGAATAATTGCGAGTCCAAGCCCTGTCTCTTGCAGGGTTTTTTCGCGTATGGCAGCGAATCTGCCAGCACCTCGGGCTATAGCCGATGTCCCGGTATTGTGTTATGATGTGGGATGGAATTTACGTATGCTACAAGGAGTGATCCTTATGATCGATTCTATATTGGAACGTGCTCTCGCAGGTGAACGACTGGGTCTCGAAGACGGTCTGGCTTTGTTTGCGAGCAATGAAATCGAAAAGATCGGACATTACGCTAATCTGGTCATGCAAAAGCATCATCCAGAACCGATTGCGACTTTTGTCATCAGTCGCAACGTCAATTACACGAACGTATGTGACACGTATTGCCGTTTTTGTGCCTTTTACCGTCGTCCGGGTTCTTCTGAAGGATACGTTCTCCCAAAAGAAACGATTTTCCAAAAAATTCAGGAGACCGTGGACGTTGGCGGTACAGAAATCTTGATGCAAGGCGGTACTAATCCGGATCTGAAACTGGATTATTACACTGACCTCTTGCGTGAGATCAAGCAGCGCTTCCCGCAGATTACGATGCACTCTTTGTCTGTAGCGGAAGTGATGAAAATCGCGGAAGTTTCCAACATGTCTGTCGAGGAAGTGCTGAAAGAGCTGAAGGCCGCGGGTCTCGATTCCTTGCCGGGAGCGGGTGGAGAAATCCTCGATGATCGTACACGTCGGAAGATTTCCCGCTTGAAGGGTTCTTGGACTGAATGGATTGATACTCAAAAAGCCGCACACCGTGCAGGCTTGCCTGGTACAGCTACCATGGTAATTGGTTTTGGGGAAGAGATGGAAGAGCGTGTACTGTCCCTTCTGCGCATTCGTGATGCGCAAGATGAGACAGGCGGCTTCAAAGCGTTTATCGTCTGGACCTTCCAGCCGGACAACACCAACATGAAGGCTGTCAACAATACGCCAGAGGAATACTTGAAAACACTGGCAATCAGCCGCCTTATGCTAGATAATATCAAAAACTTCCAATCTTCCTGGGTGACGATGGGCCCGCATTACGGTCAGCTTTCTCTCTCTTATGGAGCAAACGATTTCGGCCAAACGATGATGGAAGAAAACGTTGTTTCCGCAGCGGCATGTACGTACAAGGTCAACACGAACCAAATTTTGGAGCTCATTCGCGGCGCAGGTAAAATCCCTGCACAGCGCAATACACAGTATGACACTCTGCGCGTTTTCAAAGACGGCGAGATGGCAGAACGTGATTTTGTAATGCAAAACTAATAAACCAAAAAAACGCTTCTCTGCCCCCCTCCTAACAAAGGGAAATCAGCAGGGGAGCGTTTTTTGGTTTTTTAATCAGGGATTTTTTACCTGCAACCTTCCCTGAGTTTCCAACCGTTTAAAAGTATATCGCTCCTGACGGGACATATACTGTAACTACAATGGCGGTTGGGGGGATGGTTATGCAGACGTTTCGCGTATTGCTGGAGAATGTCCCTGAGCATTGTGACACGTATCGGGCTATCGTAAATAAGATGACGGAGCGGGTCAACACTGCACCGGTGCGCATTACATACAGGGAGCAAGAAGAGAATGGATACCTCTTGTTCTACTTTCAAAGCTGGTGTGAGACTGAGTATGACGCGCAGACCATCGAGTGGGCGAGAGCCTTCGTTGCTCTTACATTAGCCGAATGGGTCATTCAGGTGAAGGAACCGAAAATTATGGAAGAAATGGCCGCTGATTTACTCGCTGCCGAACAGATGGAAACCGAGTGGGTAGAGATTTTTCCTTATATTCAACGCATGTGCCAAGAAGTCGAGCTTGATGGCAGGGAACTGTTAACGGCTACAACACGCAAGGCAAACGTATATCGCAACGTTTTCACCTATTTGGAGTGGGAGAGAACAATCAACGTCTTGGGCTTCGTCCGGTTTCGACTACAGGAGCATTGGAACGAGCTGTTCGAACTCGTGGAAACTGGCATTGATGAATATCTGGAAGACAAGCAATACCAAGAGTTTGTCGAGCTGTTGCGCTATTTCATTGCTGTACAGGAAACCAAGCAGGAAGTCGTTCATGTCGTTCCTAGTGTGGACAAACCTTTCCATCTTTATGATAAAAAAGGGGATCGTCTTTGGCTTGAACAGTTGGATACCGTTCTGAACATGGACGAACAAAAATGCAGGGACGAGGATTATTTAGTCAGTGCTTTGGTTACACTGGCTCCTGAGAGTATCGTGCTCCATATGGCTTCGGAAAAGCCTGGGCTTGCACAGACGATCCGCAGTATTTTTGACAGTCGGCTCGTTACTTGCCACTCTTGTTCGCTTTGCCTATCCGAGCGACGTGTACTTGACGGGAATAATCCCTCTAAACTATAATAGCAACAACAACTTTACAGCGCTTATAAATACGATGAGAAGGACACGGACAATAGTTAGGACGCTCTAGAGAGGCGGGCCACAGGCTGGAAGCTCGCTGCGAACTGTTATTGATCTACCACCTTCGAGTAGCTACCGGGAACGAAGCGTAGGCTTTTACTATCGGTATGCCGGTTAAATACCGTTACATGGAATGAGGAGTCTGTTTTTGTGAACAGACTTGAAGTAGGGTGGTACCGCGAGAACACACTCGTCCCTTTTTGGGGATGAGTGTTTTTTTATTTTCTCAACCAAACAAGATACAGGAAGGAAGAATCCACAGTGGCACAAATTCATGTTACTTTCCCAGATGGAGCCGTTCGTCAATACGACGCTGGGATTACTATCGAAGACATTGCAGGCTCCATTAGCTCTAGCCTGAAGAAAAAGGCAGTAGCTGGTAAAAAAGATGGCAAGGTTGTCGATCTGTACACAGAACTCACAGATGACGCAGCGATTGAAATCGTTACCCTCGATTCTGCCGACGGGTTGGAAGTATACCGCCACAGTACAGCTCACTTGCTCGCTCAAGCGGTAAAACGCATTTACGGCGCTGAAGTGAAGTTCGGAATCGGTCCTGTGATCGAAGATGGCTTCTACTATGACATGGACATTCCGGTGTCCCTTTCCCCAGAGGATTTGGGCAAAATCGAAGCAGAAATGGAAAAAATCGTGAAGGAAGACCTGCCGATTCGCCGAAAAGTCGTAAGCCGCGAAGAAGCAACTGCGATTTTCCAAGAACTGAACGATCACCTGAAGCTGGAACTGATTCGCGACCTGCCAGAGGATGCGACTATCACGATGTATGAGCAAGGCGAATTTTTCGACCTCTGTCGTGGTCCGCACTTGCCGTCCACTGGCTTCATCAAAGCATTCAAGCTGATGAGCGTGGCAGGTGCATACTGGCGCGGAAAAGCAGAAAACCAAGTTTTGCAACGTGTATACGGTACAGCTTGGCCGAAAAAAGCAGACATGGATGAATATCTGCACTTCATCGAAGAAGCGAAAAAGCGCGATCACCGCAAATTGGGTAAAGAACTGGGACTGTTCATGTTCTCCGAGGAAGCACCAGGTATGCCGTTCTACCTGCCAAAAGGCTTCACTGTTCGCAACGAGCTGGAGCAATTCTCCCGCCGTCTGCAACAATTGGCACAATACACAGAAGTGCGCTCTCCGTTCCTCATGAACGAGCGTCTCTGGAAAGAATCTGGTCACTGGGATCACTATAAAGAGAACATGTACTTCTCTGAAGTAGACAACGCGACTTATGCCTTGAAGCCAATGAACTGCCCAGGTCACATGTTGATCTATAAAAACGAGATGCATTCTTACCGCGACCTGCCGATTCGTTACTCCGAGTTCGGGCAAGTTCACCGCCATGAGTACTCCGGGGCATTGAACGGAATGCTGCGGGTGCGCACCTTCTGTCAGGATGACGCGCACGTATTTGTTCGTCCTGATCAGATCGCGAGCGAAATCAAAGGCATGATCACTTTGATTGACAGTATCTACAAGGTATTTGGCTTCGAATACAGTGTGGCTCTGTCCACTCGTCCGGAAGATTCCATGGGCTCTGATGAGCTGTGGGAAGCAGCAGAAAGCTCTCTGAAAACCGTGTTGGATGAGCTCGGTATGGCCTATGAAATCAAAGACGGAGACGGTGCGTTCTACGGACCGAAGATCGACTTCCAAATTACCGATGCGCTGAAACGCCGTCACCAATGTGGAACGATCCAGCTGGACTTCCAAATGCCTGAGAAATTCGACCTGACTTATGTCGGTCAAGACAACGAGAAGCATCGTCCAGTTGTCTTGCACCGTGCGATGTACGGCTCCATGGAGCGCTTCATTGGTATCCTGATCGAGCACTACGCAGGTGCGTTCCCGATTTGGCTGACTCCAATCCAAGCACGCATCATGAACATCAGCGAAGTGCACATGCCATATGCAGAACAAGTCAGAGAAAAACTGCAACAAGCTGGCATTCGCGTAGAGCTGGATGGCCGCAATGAGAAAATCGGCTACAAAATCCGTGAAGCACAAGTTGAAAAAATCCCGTACATGCTGGTCATCGGTGAAAAAGAGGTGGCTGACGGTACACTGTCTGTCCGCAAACGCGGAGTGGGCGATGAAGGCGCGATGACAGTGGATGCGTTTGTAGAAAAAATCCGCGCTGAAATCAATGAAATGAAGTAAAAACGTATAAAAGTAGAGCCGCCCTGAAGTTTCGGGCGGCTTTTTTCATTATACGTTTACTTGGAAAAAAGAACGGGAAAAGGATGTAGGGTAATTGTTCTTATGGACATCAAGAAGAACTGCGGGGGATACGTATGCGGGTAAGCATCAAGCAAAGACTGATAGCAGCATTTCTTGCCATTATTTTAATCCCGATTGGAGTGATTAGCTCATTTGTATATGTCAGTATGGAGGAGCGAATCCAGACTTATTTTATTGAATCCTCGACAAAAGAAGTGGCTCAAGTAGACAACGCGATTAACTTGTATTTCGACTCGATTCGTGAAAACGTAAACCTGATAGCAGGCAGTCCCTTATTAAAAAGTGCAGATAACACCATCACGACGTATATGGACAAACCAACCAAAACCAAGCATACCCCACTGCAAAATGGCGGGGTAGAGGCGGCCATTTTTAAAGATTTCCTACGATTTGTCGATTCTCATCCGAATACTGCATTTATTTATTTAGCGACAAAATACGGAGGATACATACAGTGGCCGACAGATGATGTCATTCCGAATTACGATCCGCGTACAAGGGATTGGTACAAAACACCAATGGAGAGTCCGGGAAAAGTGATCACGACAGATCCGTATCTCTATTTGGGCGACAACAGTATCGTGATCAGTAACGTGACGATGCTAAAGGATGACAAGGGTGAACCACTGGGCGTTGTTGGACTGGATGTGAATTTAAAAGGGCTAACCGACATTCTGAAAGAAATTAAGATCGGGAAAACGGGTTATCTCATGCTGGTTGGCAAAGACGGAACGATTTTGGCTAATCCGAAGAACCCCGAGCTCAATTCGAAAAAACTGAAAGATACGCAAATTCCTGAATTGGCTGCTATCGGAGAGAATACTCCCAGCAGCTTTTCGGTCACGATGAACGATACCGAGTATTTGGCGAACGTCTTTACTTCAGACAAAACCGGCTGGAAATATATTTCGTTTATAGAAAAAGCCGAGCTCTCTGCTGAAGCTCATCAAATCGGTTTCATCATCGGGATGTTAAGCATTTTGTTTGCCTTACTAGCGGTTGTCGCTTCCGTTCTTTTCTCGCACAAATTCACCAAGCCATTGCTTGCCATCGTTGACCAGATTGCCCAGATTGGACGTGGTGACTTTACTGTTGAATTGCCCAAAAACCTTTTGGAAAGAAAAGACGAAATCGGCATGCTTGGTCAGAGCATTCAAGTGATGCAAGTATCCATCCAAGGACTCATTCGCGAAGTCCAAAAAGCGGTTAACACCCTCTCTACTTCGTCAGACAACATATCGGTTCGCTTGGCAGACAATGTAGATACTACGAACAAGATATCTACTACCATACAGGAAGTAGCGAGCGGGGCGCAAAATCAGCTCAGAGGTACGGAGGAATCCGCAAGAGCGATGGAAGAAATGTCGATCGGCATCCAACGTGTGGCGGAAACAACCTCCATCATCTCGGAAGCATCTACATGTACGGCGGATGAAGCGCAGCTAGGAAACCAGTCCATCCAAAAAGCTATCCAGCAAATGGACTCCGTCCGTGACTCTGTGGAACATTCCGTATCCGTAGTCAAACAATTGGGTGAGCGATCCAAAGAAATTGTGCAAATCATTGATGTGATTACGGGAATTGCTTCCCAAACGAATCTGCTTGCTCTCAATGCAGCCATCGAAGCTGCCCGTGCGGGAGAGCATGGACGTGGTTTTGCTGTCGTAGCAGATGAAGTGAGAAAACTCGCTGAACAATCTGATGAGTCTGCTCGGCAAATCGCCAACCTCATTCAGGAGATCCAAGCAGATACGACCATGGCGGTCAACGCGATGGATTCAGTCAATCAAGATGTTCAGGATGGATTGTCTACTGTACTGGAGTCAGGAGAAGCCTTCCAACGCATCTTACAAGAAATTCAACAGATAACCGATCAAATTCAGGAGGTATCTGCTGTCTCTGAACAGATGTCCGCTGGATCGGAACAAGTAGCAGCTGCTGTGGACGAGACTGCTCATATTGCAAGGATTTCAGCGCACAATGCTGAAAATCTGGCTGCTTCCTCCAAAGGACAATTGGCCACTATGGAAGAGTTTTCCGTTTCATTTGAATCCTTGAATCATATGGCTCGCGAACTGGAAAGAATGATCAGTAAATTTAAGATATAAGAATGCATAACGGAAAGAGTGCGAATGTCGGGAGGTATTCGTACTCTTTTTTTTTGCAAAGTGGTCCCATTTATGACACAATGTGCGGTTTGCGTTTGAAAATTTGGCTATTTCGATTTATGATAATAGACTGGTACTAAGTCGAAATGCGATATTATAGTAATGATGAAGGGAAAAGTCGTCCTATATATAGATAAGAGGAGAGTGAACATCTATGCCAGATAAAGTGCTTGATTTACGGAACCGTCCTCTCCGAGATTTACGAATATCTGTCACTGATAAATGTAATTTTCGTTGCCGTTATTGCATGCCTGCCGAAATTTTTGGACCAGATTTTGAGTTTTTGCCGCAAAGCAAGTTGCTGACCTTTGAGGAGATTACCCGTTTGACCCAGATCTTTACTTCGCTTGGGGTCGGGAAAATCCGCATTACCGGCGGAGAACCATTGATGCGTAGAAATTTGCCTGAATTGATTCGAATGATACGTGAAGTGGAAGGCGTTCAAGATATTGCGATGACGACCAACGGTTCTCTCTTGTCCCGCCATGCCCAAGCACTAAAAGAAGCAGGTCTGGATCGGGTCACGGTCAGCCTAGACAGCTTGGATAATGAGCGCTTTGGGATGTTGAACGGTAGAGGCTATCAGGTCGATACCGTGCTGGAAGGGATTCGTGTTGCGGCAGATGCCGGGCTTTCGATCAAGATCAACATGGTGGTACAACGCGGAGTTAACGATCAAGATATTTTGCCGATGGCACGGTACTTCCGTGAGCAAGGGCACACCCTTCGATTTATTGAATTCATGGATGTGGGAAACAGTAACGGATGGCGGCTGGATCAAGTCGTACCTTCCCGTGAAATTGTGCGCATGATCCATGAAGAGATGCCGTTGGTAGCGACTGAAGCGAACTACTATGGAGAGGTGGCTTCTCGCTATCGCTATGAGGGATCGGACCAGGAGATCGGGTTGATCTCATCAGTGACCCAAGCTTTTTGCTCCACTTGTACGCGAGCTCGCCTGTCGGCAGAAGGGAAATTGTACAATTGTCTCTTCGCTTCATCCGGAGATGATTTGCGCGAACCAGTCCGTGATGGACGGACGGATGAAGAGATTCGCGAGCTGATACGTGCGATCTGGGAGCGGCGTGACGTGCGCTACTCGGAGGAACGACTAAGTGAAACGCCTGGTCTCGCCAAGCGCGAAAAAGTGGAGATGTCCCATATCGGCGGCTAATTTGTTAGAAGCCTTGACAAAAACCAAGCAGCCCTGTATTATAAAGGGCGTGTATAAACACTTCATACTTCGAGAACAAGCAGAGGCGCACAGCTTCTCACCTGGGTCGACGTCGTCTACGACTGTTGACAGGTAACTCTTACGCAAAGATCCTCGGATCTGATGAAATTGCTTAGGTGAGATATGTGCGGGCGCAAATTGCGTTCGCATATTTTTGTTCCTTCTCGAAATTGACGGGGGTGGCAAGTATTAGCAAGGATCAAATGTTAATTAACGAAGCGATCCGTGCCCGTGAAGTCCGATTAATCGGTGCTGACGGGAGCCAATTGGGAGTCGTACCCTTTAGGGAAGCGTTGCGCATTGCCCAAGAAGCCGAACTGGATCTGGTAAACGTTGCTCCTACAGCCAAGCCGCCTGTATGCCGTATCATGGACTATGGAAAGTTCAAATACGAGCAGGCGAAAAAGGAAAAAGAAGCGCGTAAAAACCAGAAGATCATCGAGCTGAAAGAAGTGCGTTTTTCTTCTAACATCGAGGAACACGATTTTCAAACAAAGCTTCGCAACGTCCGTAAGTTCTTGGAGGATCAACACAAGGTGAAGTGCTCGATCCGTTTCCGTGGACGTGAAATCACCCACTCCGAAATTGGACTAGGCGTTATGGAACGTGTAGCTGCCCAGTGTGAAGATCTCGCTGCGCCCGAGCGCAGACCAAAGATCGAGGGCCGTAGCATGATCATGATTCTGGCTCCGAAAGCGGAAAAGCAGTAAGATAGTAGTTTAGACAGGAGGATTTTTCAGATGCCTAAAATGAAAACCAACAAGGCCGCTGCGAAACGTTTCAAAAAGACTGGAAGCGGCCAATTGAAGCGCGACCGTGCGTTTGGTAGCCACTTGTTCGCTAACAAATCGACGAAAGCTAAGCGCCACCTGCGCAAAGCTGCACTCGTTTCCAAAGGCGATCAAAAACGTATTGAGCAAATGCTCACTTACATGTAAGTTTTTCTTTATTACACACCATTTCGCAGCATGAGCTCCCTAAGCGCCTAGTAGTAGGCCGCCATGCTGGAAAGACCAGGAGGAGTTTAGTATGCCAAGAGTAAAAGGTGGCATTGTTACACGCCGTCGTCATAAGAAAATCCTGAAGCTGGCGAAAGGATACTTCGGTTCCAAACATCGCCTGTTTAAATCCGCTAATGCGCAGGTAATGAAATCCCTGCTGTATGCATACCGTGACCGTCGTCAAAAGAAACGTGATTTCCGCAAACTGTGGATCACTCGTATCAACGCGCAAGCTCGCATGAACGGTCTGTCCTACAGCCGTTTGATGCACGGTCTGAAAGTTGCTGGCATCGAAGTTAACCGCAAAATGCTGGCTGACTTGGCTGTTAACGACAAAGCTGCGTTCAACGAACTGGCAACAGTTGCAAAAAGCAAACTGAACGCTTAATTTTTGAATAGAAGAGCCGATCTTCCCGATTGAGGGCAAGGTTGGCTTTTTTGTTGTGGTCTAGATAGCAAAATCAAACGAATAGCATCCTACACCTGTCCACACGCTATCAATCTCCTTGTCATATCTTACAGCAAAGATAGAAGGAGGTGAGTGGCATGGCAGAATTACGAGTAAGCCTATGGGCAGGCAGAAACTTTGAAGCTCGTCGTATTCGTTTTCGCAGACGTGGGGTAGCAGTCAGACAGTGCCAAGCGCTTGAATTCAATGACGTACTGTCGAGTTTTCGATTACGAGCAGGGAATAATGGCCGAGTGACACTCGTTTTGTTTTCAGGAACCGCTTATCGAGGGGATTTTCTTGTCTTCCGGGGGAATCGAGATATTGCCAACCTCGGTAATTTCAACTTCAACAATCGTACCTCGTCGTTCATTTTTGTGGGACGTAATCTGACTACTTCTCAAATCAGGGAGATTCAACGGACGAGATCAGCACCGAGAAACGTGGTAGAAATCAGAACGTAGAAAAGGAAGTTTAAGTCACAGAAAAAACAACCGAGATCACATTCGGTTGTTTTTTTCTATTTCTATTCAACAAATGATTCGCTGGCGAATAGCGTCTGCCACACCTTGTGCGCGATTTTGCACACCGAGCTTTTTTAAGGCGGACTTGATGTAATCCTGCACCGTAAACTCACTAATTCCCATCCAGTCCGCCATCTCCTTGACGCTTTCGCCCCATGACATCCGCTGCATGACTTCGACTTCTCGGCGTGAGAGCTTGACGGTTTTAGGGCGAAGGGAGTCGGTTGCCAATACTTTGCCCAGCATTAAACAGTATGCGCTTAAGGATTGTACCAATTGATGGTTGATGCCGGAACAGCCATCCTGATGCCAGGAAATACCGGCGTAGCCGAGTACGTTAGGCCCATAGCTGATGGGGAGAATGAGCGCATAAGGGGCGCCATACACTAAATTGGGCGGGAACTGACGAATCGCCTCAGAATCTAGCAGGACGGCTTTCTGTTCACGGATCGCATGCTGGATGAGGGGCATATTGCGCATGTCCACTCGTATATCGCGGATGGAGCATAACTCTTGGTCAAGGATCGACCATAGTCCCTCACCCATTTGACTGAGCGTCGAGTAATTGCACAGAATGGCTCCCATGAAAGGAAAGAGATCCACGAAGCCGCGTACAGCAAGCACCAGTTTCTCCTCATAAAATGTTGTTTCTTCGATTCGATCGATGTACATGTTCAGCTCTGGACTGACCATGGAGTGATTGCCACCTCCATTGGAGTGATGAACACCCCCTGATTTTTGGGGATATGAACGATCGTTCAGCCTGACCTATAATCTACCTACAGCGCCTTCATTTTATCAAACCGCTGATCGGAGCGTAAAGAATGGTTTTGGGATAAATTAACAATTTATGACTTCTTTCATTCGTTCGGAATAGAAGGCGCATGAGAAAAAAGAAAGGTTGGATGGGGATGAGGAATGGTTTTGTTTCGACCAGCCAAAAAGGATTGAATCAAGAGCTACTGCCGTACCAATTGTATCAAAAAGCGAAGAAATACGGCATTTGGAACCCGCAGGACATTGATTTTGCGCAAGACCGCGAAGATTACGCGAATATGAATCCGGAGCAGAAGGAAGAAACTTTGGGACGGATTGCTGGTTTTCTTGGTGGGGAAGAGGCAGTCACCCTCGATCTTTTGCCTTTGATCATGGTCATTGCAGAGGAAGGGCGATTAGAGGAAGAAATGTATTTGACGACCTTCCTCTTTGAAGAGGCCAAGCATACGGAGTTTTTCCGGTTGGTTCTCGACAACATCGGCGAGTCAGGAGACTTGCATCATTTTCACGATGATGTGTACAAGCGAATTTTCCATGAGATCTTGCCGAATGCACTCAATCGTCTGTTGACGGATAAATCCCCCGAAGCCATCGCAGAAGCTTCTACTGTCTACAACATGTTTGTGGAAGGCGTGCTCGCAGAGACAGGCTACTATGCGTTTTACGAAGCACTCAGCAAAACGGGGCTCATGCCTGGTTTAATGCAAGGAATTGGGTATTTGAAGACAGACGAATCGCGGCACATCAGCTACGGAACATTCCTGCTGCAACGATTGATCTGTGAGCATCCTCATATTTACGATGTCATTGCCAAAAAGATGGATGAGCTGGCTCCAATGGCAAGTCATCTGTACGATTGGATGGATGACCCACAAGGGGTGAGTGCATTCGGGGTGAAGGTCGCTGATTTGCAGCAGTTTTCGAAAAAGCAACTGAGTGTGCGCATGGAGGTACTTGCCCGAGCAAAAGGGCAGACGATTGAAGAGCTGTATAAGCATACAAGAACAACGATCGATGTGTAAGAAAAATAGATCCACTTACAGAACTGGGCTCTGGTCCTAAAGCAGAATCCGCCCAAGGTCTGAGTAAAAAACAACCTCCCGTCCGTGTTAGTCAGCTTGGCTGATCCCTTACAATAAAGCCATAAGAGGAAAACATTGGATAGGGAGAGAGATTAAAATGAGAAAACAAAAGTGGATGATGATGGGAATTACAGCAGTTGTTTGTGCAGCGATGGTTGTGCCAGGGGCGTTTGCCAAAGAGAAAGAAGATGCACATTCCGTGACGAATGCTTTCTTCGCCCCTGCTCCGTACACGACGGCTCCAGTAGTCCAGAAAACAGATGCGGTGACAGGCACGCAAAAAACAGGAAGTGCATTTATTTTCGCTCCAAATGTAAACGAAAAAGAAGAAAACTAATGGGGTTAAAGCATCCGTACAGGATGCTTTTTCTTTTGTAAAAAACGATTCCGTCTCAAGTCTGAGAAAAAAACAATCTTTCGTCCGTGTCGAGCAGACTTCCCAATGCCATACAATAAAAAGCGTTACAGGAAAACATTGGATAGGGAGAGAGACATAGATGAGAAAACAAAAATGGATGATGATGGGTGTAACAGCAGTTGTCTGTTCAGCATTGCTCGTGCCAGGAGCGTTTGCAAAAGAAAAGGATGATTCTTACACCGTGACACCTTCCTTGATAACCCCTGGTTCGTACGCCGTACCAACGGTTCAAAAAACCGAGGCCAAAAACGCGCAACAAACGGGAGCCTCGTTTATTTTCGCCCCCACAGTAAACGAAAAAGAGGATAAATAAAGCAGCAGAAAGCTGTCAGACCCTGTCTGGCGGCTTTTTTCTGTGAAAAACGTCCCCTCTCATCGGGGGATCGAAACATCTCGACGTCTTTCATAAAAGTGGATGCGACCGTTTGTGGTCAACCAAACGATCATGACCGTTTGGTTTGGGCGAGTTGGATATAGGTGGACGATGCGCCACTTCCAGTCACTAGGCATATGATGGTGGGTGAATCCTAGCAAGAGAGGAGCTTCGCTGATGAGTAATCGCCAGAAAATGGCGGATGAGGCAATACAGGAATGGGCAAGCCGACTGGAAGCTCAAGCGCCGCAGGACGTGCTTGTGAACGCCGTGGAAAACTATGCAGCCAGTCTGATCCTAGCTGCCAGCTTTGGCGCTGAAGATGTCGTTTTAATCGACATGCTGCACAAATTGGCTCCCACCATTCCTGTATTTTACCTCGATACCAACATTCATTTTGCTGAAACGTATGATACGCGTGACAAGCTGCAAGCCAGATACGGCACGACATTTATTCAAGTGCAGCCACAGCTGACGCTAGCCGAGCAGGCTGAAAAACACGGAGACAAACTGTGGGAGAGAGAACCGAATCTTTGTTGTGAGATTCGGAAGGTAGAGCCGTTAAAGCGCGTTCTGTCCAACTATCAGGCGTGGATTACAGGCATTCGCCGCGAGCAATCACCTACCCGAGCGAATACCCAAAAAGTGGAATGGGACGAAAAATTCAACCTGGTCAAATTCAATCCGCTAGCAGATTGGACGGAGGCCCAGGTGTGGGAATATATCCATGCACATGATGTCCCTTACAATCCATTGCACGACCGGAACTATCCAAGCATTGGCTGCCGAACATGCACGCGCGCTGTCATGCCTGGCCAGGATTCTCGGTCGGGTCGGTGGGCTGGCTTCGAAAAGACCGAATGCGGTCTGCACAAATGAACAGCGCAGGAGGGAAAGATGTGAAGCAAACGATCTTGCCGCACGGGATCAAAAAAGCCATTATCGTGGACAAATGGACCCTGTCGGACATCGAGTGTCTTGCCATCGGAGCATTTTCGCCGTTGACTGGATTCATGGAAGAGGCGGATTACCACACTGTCGTGGAAACGATGCGTCTAGCCAATGGAGCTGTTTGGCCGTTGCCAGTGACATTGGCTGTCGATGCAGATGAGCACGACGATCTTGTGCCTGGTGACAGTATTCTGTTACGTGGGGAAGATGGAGTGGACTATGCGATTTTGCAGGTGAATAGCTGCTTTGTGCCAGATAAAAGGCGTGAGGCAGAGCTCGTTTTTCGCACGGTGGATCTCGCTCACCCCGGTGTGAAAAAGCTGTTTGAAAAGCCAAATCTATACGTGGGTGGGCCTGTAGAAATACTGCAAAAGCCAAGGCCTGAGCGCTTCTCGGATTTTTATTTGACGCCAGCAGAAACGAGAGAAAGATTTCGAGAAAATGGTTGGAAAACGGTCGTTGGATTCCAAACGCGCAATCCGGTTCACCGGGCGCATGAATATATTCAAAAGGCGGCATTGGAGATTGTCGATGGCCTTTTTCTGAACCCATTGATGGGGGAAACGAAATCAGACGATGTTCCTGCACAAGTGCGAATGAAAAGCTATCTCTCCCTTCTGGAAAATTACTATCCGCACAACCGTGTACTTCTCGGAGCTTTTCCGGCTGCCATGAGATATGCGGGTCCGCGTGAGGCTGTCTTCCACGCATTGGTACGAAAAAATTACGGTTGTACTCACTTTATCGTCGGCCGCGATCACGCAGGGGTAGGCGATTATTACGGCACGTATGATGCGCAGCACATCTTCTCCGAGTTTGCGCCAGGTGAGCTCGGTATCCAGCTTCTCTTTTTTGAGCACAGCTTTTATTGCAAGGCATGCCAAGGGATGGCAACGACCAAGACGTGCCCGCATGACAAAGACTCTCATATGACCTTATCGGGAACAAAGGTGAGGGAAATGTTGAGAAACGGGATCACGCCACCTCCGGAATTTACACGCCCGGAAGTCGCAACGGTTTTGATAGCGGGATTGAAAGCTTCGAAATAAAACGGAACGAAAAAGCAGGAGAGGGACGGCAAAGCCGTTCTTTTTCCGATGCGAAAAACTGGACAAGTTTTCTGTTTTCAGTGAAAAACGTATCGACGTTTTTCAAAAAGTATACGCGAGCGTTTGCGGTCAACAAAACGTTTTTGACCGTTTGATGTATCCGCTTTCACGTAAAAACCGCGCTGTAAAGCCGTTTCCAACTGAGCATTCGTTCGGACGAAAGTCCAGTAAAATCTTTTTGTTTTCGTTGACACCCCCTAGGTGCCTAGCTATAATCAGACGTAACACTTTATTCTGACAACAACAATATTGAAAATATTGTTTTAATAGTAGGCCTTGACGAGGATGGTGCGCGTTACCCCTTTTACAGAGAGCCCTGATGCTGAGAAACGGGTATTGGGTACGTCGCATTGCTCACCTCCGAGCCGTTTAGCTGAAACTTGCTTTGCAGGTAGTAGGCCAAACCGCTTAACACCCGTTAACGTGTTACAGTCCACATTTGTTGTGACTGGCTGAGATCGGCTGACCGTGAGGCGCCGATAAAGTTGGGTGGTACCGCGAACCCTTTCGCCCCAAAAGACATGGAAATAAAACCGTGTCGGGGCGAAAGGGTTTTTCTATGTGTCTATAGTTATTTTCAATACCTGTTGAGAATTGGGAGGAGGAGAGGTTAATGAGTGTTGAAATGGCCGAATTGCAGAAAAAGAACGGCATTCCACCGATTCAGTTCGGGGAAGAAGTGTCAGGAGCAGAAACGCTGCTGCGCTGTTTAATCCTGGAGCAGGTCGAATACATTTTCGGCTATCCAGGCGGTGCGGTGCTCCCCATTTATGACTCCCTGTACGGGAGCTACTTCAAGCACATTTTGACTCGCCACGAGCAAGGCGCTATCCACGCTGCTGACGGATATGCCCGAGCAACAGGCAAACCGGGTGTATGTATCGCCACTTCCGGTCCGGGAGCAACGAACCTCGTAACGGGGATTGCAACCGCTCAGATGGACTCGGTTCCGCTGGTATGCATCACAGGTAACGTGGCACAGTCGCTGATTGGCACCGATGCGTTCCAAGAGGCGAACATTACGGGGATTACCATCCCAATTACGAAGCACAGCTACTTTGTTCGCGACATTCGCGATCTTCCACGGATTGTGAAGGAAGCTTTCCACATCGCGACAACCGGTCGTCCGGGCCCAGTATTGATCGACATTCCCAAAGACGTCGCCAATGATAAGGCACCATTTACCTACCCGGATAAAGTGGAGATTCGCGGCTACCGCGCTTCACTCGTACCAAGCGACGAGCAAGTACAAGAGTTTGTAAAAGTCGCTAGCGAAGCGAAGCGTCCAGTCATTTTGGCAGGCGGGGGAATCATTGCAGCTCAAGCAGAGAATGAATTGCGCGACTTTGCTGAAAAAACACGCATCCCTGTGATCAACACCTTCATGGGATTGGGCGGTTTCCCTGGAACACACGAGCTGTCGCTGGCAATGCCAGGGATGCACGGAAATTACACAGCGAACCAAGCGCTCTTGAATGCGGATTGTGTGATTGGTCTGGGAGCACGCTTTGATGACCGAATCACGATGGGACGCACGAAAGAGTTCGCACCAAAAGCCCGCATCGTACACGTCGACATCGATCCAGCAGAGCTGGGGAAAAACGTAGAGACAGCCGTCACAGTAGCGGGCGACGTGAAGAGCACGCTGGCAAAAGCAATTCCGCTCGCAAAAACTTGTGATTCGGAAGCGTGGATCAGCCAGTTGAAAGAGTGGAAAGAACAATATCCGTACAAGTACAAAAAAGATGGCGATGTATTGAAGCCACAAGCAGTCATTGAACTCTTGTACAACTCCACAGATGGGGAAGCGATCGTCACAACAGACGTTGGACAACACCAGATGTGGACAGCTCAATATTATAAGTTCAAGCACCCGCGCTCCTTTATCTCTTCCGGTGGTCTCGGCACGATGGGCTTTGGCTTCCCGGCAGCAATTGGCGCACAGATCGCTCACCCGGATCGCACGGTAATCTCCGTCGTTGGGGATGGCGGATTCCAGATGACCAACCAGGAGCTGGCAATCGTCTCCCAATACAACATTCCGGTCAAAGTAGCGATTGTGAACAACCAGTGCTTGGGAATGGTACGTCAATGGCAGGAGCTCTTCTATGATAATCGCTACAGCCAAATCGATCTGACATGCAGCCCGGATTTTGTCAAGCTGGCGGAAGCATATGGCGTAAAAGGCTTGCGAGCAAGCACGCCGGAAGAAGCCGAAGCAGTTTGGGCAGAGGCGCTTGCGCATGATGGACCAGTCGTGGTGGACTTCCGCGTTGCACAGGAAGAAAACGTATATCCGATGGTTGCATCAGGCAACACACTAGATCAGATGGAATTGGGGGACGATTAGGATGCAGCAACATACCATTTCCGTACTCGTCAACGACCAACCAGGCGTTTTGACCAGAGTGGCGACACTGTTCGGCCAACGCGGCTTCAACATCGACAGCATTACGGTGGGAGGCACGGAAGAACAGGGGCTGTCCCGGATGATCATTACGACCGGGGGAGATGATCGCCAAATCAATCAGCTCATGAAGCAATTGCACAAGCTGATCGATGTCATCTCAGTCACGAATCTCAGTGAGAACTCTTTTGTTTCACGGGAACTGGCACTGATTAAAGTGACGGCATCGCCTAGCCAGCTGGCAGAGTTAAACGGGATTGTTGAGCCGTTCCGTGCCGCGATCGTCGATGTGGGTCCTAGCTCACTGATCGTGCAAGTAACGGGTGACACCGAAAAGATTGATGCGCTGCTCGTACTATTACAAAGCTACGGCGTTATTGAATTGACAAGAACAGGTTCAGTAGCGATGGCGCGCAGTATTGTTCCAGCAACAGCCGCAGCAACGGTTTAAATTGCCAAATTTCAGAATAAAAATTCAAACTAAACATTTTTAGGGAGGCTATACAAATGGTAAAAATGTATTATGAAGCGGACGTAAAACAAGAGGTACTGCGTGGGAAAACAATCGCAATCATCGGTTACGGTAGCCAAGGTCATGCACAAGCACAAAACCTGCGCGACAGCGGTTATAAAGTAGTTGTGGGTCTTCGCCCAGGAAAATCTTGGGATGTCGCAGCAAAAGACGGTTTTGAAGTTCTGACAGTAGCAGAAGCAACCAAACGGGCTGACGTGGTTCAAATCCTGATGCCAGATGAGCGTCAAGCACAAGTATACCGCGACGAGATCGCTCCAAACCTGAAATCCGGCGCGGCACTGTGCTTCTCTCACGGATTCAACATCCACTATGCGCAAATCGTGCCACCAGCTGATGTAGACGTAATCATGGCAGCGCCAAAAAGCCCGGGTCACCTGGTTCGTCGCGTATACCAAGAAGGCTTCGGTGTACCTGGTTTGATCGCAATTTACCAAGATGCAACTGGCAACGCGAAAGATCTCGCACTCGCCTACTCCAGCGGTATCGGTTGCACAAAAGCAGGCGTAATCGAAACTTCTTTCCGTGAAGAGACAGAAACAGACCTGTTCGGTGAGCAAGCAGTATTGTGCGGTGGCGCAAGCGAGCTGGTAAAAGCAGGATTCGATACATTGGTAGAAGCAGGTTATGCTCCTGAGATCGCCTACTTCGAGTGCTTGCATGAGCTGAAGCTGATTGTTGACCTGATGTACGAGGGTGGCTTGGCTCGTATGCGCTACTCCATCAGTGACACAGCTGAGTACGGTGACTACAGCACAGGTCGTCGCATCATCACAGATGAAACTCGCAAAGAAATGAAAAAAGTATTGGCAGAAATCCAAGACGGTACATTTGCTCGCAATTGGATCTTGGAAAACCAAGCAAACCGTCCTGGCTTCACTTCCCGTCGCCGTCTGGAATCCGAGCATGGTATCGAGGTAGTAGGGGAGCAGCTGCGTGGCATGATGTCTTGGATCAACAAAGATACGAAAAAAGAAGAAGCGAAAATCGGCCAATAATTGCCGTGTGAAAAATCTATATATAATGTAGGGAAAAATGTGGAGGTGAAAAGTTCATGCGGACCATTGAGATTTTTGATACGACACTGCGCGATGGGGAGCAGTCTCCGGGCGTCAATATTAGCACGAACGAAAAGGTGGAGATCGCCCTTCAACTCGAGAAGCTGGGCGTAAACAAAATTGAGGCGGGCTTCGCTGCTGCCTCCCCAGGTGACCAAAAGTCTGTGGCCGAAGTTGCAAAACGGGTGAAGAATGCAACCGTCGTCAGTCTGGCTCGAGCCGTAAAAGACGACATGGATAAGGCATACGAAGCGCTTCGCAACGCACAAAACGCTTCCCTCCACGTCTTTCTCGCAACATCTCCGATTCACCGTCAGTTCAAGCTGAACATGAGCAAGGAAGAAGTCCTTGCTCGGGCGGTAGAAGCGGTCACCTATGCGAAAAAGTACTTTACGGAAGTTCAGTTTTCCGCAGAGGATGCGGCGCGTACCGAGATCGACTTTTTGGCAGAGGTAGTAGAGGCGGTTATCAAGGCAGGGGCTACTACGGTAAATATTCCAGATACGGTTGGCTACATGACTCCGTACCAGTACGGAAACATTTTCCGTGAGCTGAAAACACGGGTACCTTCTACCGATCTGATTCGTCTGAGCTGCCATTGCCACGATGACCTCGGGATGGCAGTGGCCAACAGTCTCGCTGCAGTCGAGGGTGGAGCTACCCAAGTTGAGGGCACCATCAATGGAATCGGAGAGCGCGCTGGAAATGCTGCTCTGGAAGAAGTGGCGCTTGCATTGGAGACGCGTAAGGATTACTACCAGGCGACGACCAAGTTGAATTTGAAAGAAATCGCACGGACCAGCCAGCTGGTGAGCCGTTTGACAGGGATGATCGTGCCAGGAAATAAAGCAGTCGTGGGGGCAAATGCGTTTGCGCATGAGTCCGGTATTCACCAGGATGGTGTGTTAAAAGAAGTCACTACGTACGAAATTATCCGTCCGGAATCGGTCGGCTTCAAGTCAAACAAACTGGTTCTTGGCAAGCACTCTGGGCGCCATGCTTTCAAAGAAAAGTTGGTTGATCTGGGCTATCACTTGGAGCAAGAAGAGGTAAACGTAGCGTTTGCAGCGTTCAAAGTATTGTGCGACAAGAAGAAAGAAATCACGGATGACGACATCCTCGCATTGGTCGACTCCAAGATGGTTCGCGGACCAGAAGCGTTCCAGCTGGAATCCGTACAGCTCGCTTACGGCAACATTTCCGTTCCGACAGCGAGTGTGCGACTGGTTCGTGCCGACGGATCGGTATGCGAAGAAGCCGCATGTGGAAATGGATCGGTTGATTCCATCTACAAAGCGATTGACCGCGCTACCGGAGAAGAAGTTACCCTCGTCGATTACAAAATCCTTTCCGTTACTCACGGGCAAGATGCGCTGGGTGAAGTGTTCGTCCGTCTACAGCAGGGTGATCTGATCGTTACGGGCCGCGGTGTGAGCACAGATGTGCTGGAAGCGAGCGCAATCGCCTATGTACGGGCAGTGAACAAGATCATGGAGCGTCGTGGCGAGCCTATGCCCGTCAGTGCAACGATATAAAGATAGGTCAAATATGGATAGGATCATAGGAACCAGCAGCGTTCGGAAACCATTACGTATAGAAAAGCGGGATAAACGATGAAGAAAAACTATCGCATCGCCGTTCTTCCTGGAGACGGTATTGGACCAGAAATCATGCAGGAAGCAGTCAAAGTCCTTACACTCGTAGGGGAACTTGAAGATGTCACTTTTACATGTGAAGAAGGCCGGATCGGTGGTATCGCAATCGATACGGATGGAACACCATTGCCAGAAGAAACGGTAACGCTGGCAAAGCAAGCGGATGCTGTGCTCTTGGGAGCCGTTGGCGGACCGAAGTGGGATCAGAATCCTGGGCATCTTCGTCCAGAAACAGGGCTGCTCGGTATTCGCAAAGCGCTCGGTTTGTTTGCGAACATTCGCCCAGCTACCATGCACAGCTCTCTGGTGGATGCGTCCTCCCTCAAGCCAGAAGTCGTTTCTGGCGTTGACTTGATCGTTGTACGTGAACTGACCGGGGGGATTTATTTCGGTGAGAAAAAACGCTATGACGGTCCAAATGGTGAAGTTGCAGAAGATCAGTGCATCTATCATGAAGCGGAAGTCGAGCGAATCATTCGAGTCGGTTTCGACATTGCGCGCAAACGCCAAAAGCGACTCGTATCTGTAGATAAGGCAAACGTCCTCGAAAGTTCCCGCCTCTGGCGCAAGGTAGCCGAGCGAGTAGCGGCTGACTATCCAGATGTAGAGCTGTCTCACCAGTTGGTAGACTCTTGCGCGATGCAGCTCGTGCGTGAACCAAAACAGTTTGACGTTATCGTGACGGAGAACATGTTTGGCGACATCTTGAGCGATCAGGCAGCGATGCTGACTGGTTCGATTGGGATGCTGTCCTCGGCGAGTCTGGCAGCAGGCAGCTATGGCCTGTATGAACCGGTTCATGGTTCTGCCCCTGACATTGCTGGAAAAGGCATTGCCAATCCGCTGGCAACCATTCTATCCGTAGCAATGATGCTTCGTCTCTCGCTCGGTATGGATGAAGCGGCAGCAGCAGTGGAAAACGCAGTTTGGTCCGTACTGGAAGCAGGACATCGCACTGGCGATATCGCGGCAGACAGAAGCAAAGCAATTGGTACAATCGAGATGGGCCAACTGGTTCGTGACGAGCTGTCCAAACAGTGGCAAAAACAATAAATTATGCACAAAACGAAACCCTGCCAAAGTCCTTCTGGTGCTTTGGCAGGGTTTTCTTCATTTTTATACGTCTTATCCGATCGTGATTTTCCCTTTTGGATAACGGAAGTATTCCTTTTGCTTGCGTTGTGCGAGGGCAAAGGCAATCGTGAGAGGTCCCACCCGACCGGCAAACATCGTCAATATAATCAGGGTTTTCCCGATTGGAGTCAGATGAGGAGTTAGCCCCATGGATAGTCCAGTCGTAGCAAACGCAGAAGTGACCTCGAACAGAATCATCTCGAATCGGGCACTTGTCTCTGTGATGGAAAGCACCATCGTCATGACAAGAACAATGAACAAGGCGATCATCGTCAATGTCAGCGATTTGTAGACCATGTGTGGCAGGATGCGTTGTCGGAAGAAGATCACGTCTTCTTTTCCTTTAATTTGGGCGATAACAGCACCAATCAGTGTGGCAAATGTCGTCGTCTTGATACCGCCTCCCGTCGAGCCAGGAGAAGCACCGATGAACATCAGGATAATAATGAGGAAAAGGGACGACTGATACATGTCACCGATACTTAAGGTGTTCGACCCTGCCGTACGTGCTGTGACTGACTGATAAAGCGAGCCAAGCACTTTGCCCATCATAGACAAAGGCTGCAAGGTCTTCGGATTCGTATACTCCAAAAGAAAGATCAGAGCAGTTCCCGCCACAACTAATATCCCGGTAGTAGACAAAACGACCTTCGTATGAAGAGAAAGGCGGCGGGTCTGACGGTAATCGTACAGCTCACTCACAACCATGAATCCAATCCCGCCGAGGATGATCAACAGACAGACAACAAGCGTGACGACTGGGTCATCCACATAGGCTGTCAAGCTGGCGAATTCACCCATTAAGTCAAAGCCAGCGTTATTAAAGTTAGAAATTGCATGAAAAAAGCCGAAGTAGATCGCTTTGGGCAATGGGAAATCAAAGGCAAAGCGAATGGAGAGAAGCACACCGCCGATCAGCTCAGTGAGGGCAGTAAAAACCAGGATCATTTTGGCCAAACGGACGATACCTTCCATCGACATCTGATTTAGGGATTCTTGCAGGATGAGTCGCTCGCGCAAGGAGATCTTTTTGCGCATGATCAGTGCGAAAAAGGTAGCGAGCGTCATAAAGCCAAGTCCACCAATTTGGATGAGTGACAAAATGACGAGTTGACCAAAGGTAGTGAAAGTCGTTCCAGTATCGACGACAACCAAGCCTGTTACACACGTAGCAGAGGTGGCTGTAAACAGAGCATCAAGCCAATGCAGGCCAAGTCCATCAACTGTAGCGACCGGGAGTGTCAAAAGCAGCGCTCCCAGGAAGATAATCAAGGCAAACCCAAGTACAAGCGTTTTTGGTGGATCAAGGTGAAGCTTTTCTACGATTTTTTTAATCATAGCAGGTTATACCTCGGCTTTTTTCGAGTCTAGTGTATAAGAAGAAGGGAAACCCATCTCTTAGTATGGCATTTCCCTTGGAAAACTTACCGAAGAAGAGCAGCACCCAATCGGTGAAGCCAATGCTTCAATTCTCGTTCTTCCAGTGGAGCAAGTGGGAAACGGACAGCCGGGCAGCGTAGAATATCCGCAGGCTCATCCGCTACGCGAAAAGCATGGCCACCAGTCAGCTCGAGACCCTCCTCCCGAAGAATAGCGACGACTCTCTCTTCTTGTTCGGTTGCTCTTGCGGTTGGTGTGCCCCATTTGATCCACGTATTTAAGCCACCTGAAATGGGGTACATTCGCGCGTGTTCGGGGAGTGCCTGGCGTCTTTCCTGCCACAATCGCAGGAAGCGGGTCTGGAACAGGGCGCGACGATCCGTCAGAAACTCTTCATAAAACCACGGATCATCGAGGAGTCGAACGGCGGATTCCACGACGAGCAAGGATGGCTCTGCTCCTGTCATGGAAACGAGCTGACTGTAGCGCTCCAACTCGTCATCCGATAAATCAGAAGGAAGCATCAGCACGCCCAATTGCAGATCACGAGCCAACGTTTTGGACAACGAATGCAGATAGTAGACCTCCACAGGGCTTTTTACCTGTGCAGCCATCTGGTACAGCGGAACACTCGGTTCTTCAAACCAGAGATCGCCATAATGGTCGTTTTCCACAAGACGTACGTTATGTCTCTGCGCCCATTCGAGTAGATCTTCCTTTCGTTTCAACGAGTAGCTAATGCCTGTAGGGAATTGATAATGCGGGTTAATCAAAAGCCACTTCGCCGGGTAATGCTCCTGCTCTTCCGTGAGAGCTTGAATACAAACGCCTTCTTCATCCATGCGAATCGGGCGAACGGTAATTCCGCACTGGCTCAACAGGCGAAGAAATACCGGATAGCTGTATTCCTCCACATAGACGACATCACGTGAATTCATGACACGCTGCGCAAGAAAGGCGAAGCCGCTCGTGCTTCTATTAAAAAGCAGGAGGCGCTCAGGTGAGTGAGGAAGCCCCCGGCGGCCGAGGTGATCGGCAAACACTTTGGCAGCTTGTGTACGCCTGATTTTCTTTTGTGCGGACGGTTCATCCAATACGGTCAGGCTCTCGTAAAAAGCACCGCGCAATCGCTTCACCAGCTCTTCGCTTGGACGAGGGGAGGAATCAGCCAGGGAAGCGATTGGAATATCTGTGAGCGGGAGGCGATTTTCCAGACGAGCTTCTTTGGCAAGCTGCGTCAAGTAATAGCCTTTGCCATGCACAGCTTCTAGCCAGCCTTCCAACGCAAGATGATCGTATGCTTTTTTGACTGTCTCCAACGAGCAGCCGCTAATTGTTTTCATATCGCGCAGTGATATCAATTGTTGTCCATCTACAAGAAAGGCACCACGCAGAATCGCTGTTTTTAATTGTTCAGCGAGTTGTACATAGATCGGTGTGTGCGATTGTTTGTGGAAATGAAAAGAAAAATAAGGTCGCTCTGGCATTCGCGCACGCCTCCTAGTCTGTCGGAAAAATAGCAGTCATCAGCATTATATAGGAAAGAGAAGCATCTCGGGTATAGGGAGTGAAGAAATTGTTGCCGGAACGACGAGGGTATTGGAAACCCGAACATGGTATCATGAGAAATAGATATAGATTGAAGAAATGAGGAAATTACGGATGAGTACGCAGGAACACAAGGCGCTATCGCCCAAGCAAGTCACATGCATGGTCATAACCGTTTCCGATACCCGGACAGAGGATACAGATAAAAGCGGACAGTTAATGAAGCAGCTGCTGACTGAAGCCGGTCACAGCATTGCTCTTTATCAAATTGTAAAGGACGAGCCTGTACAAGTCATTGCGGCGATCGAAGCGGGAATCGCACATGAGGACGTTCAAGTCATTCTTCTCAATGGCGGTACTGGCATTTCGCCAAGAGATAATACCTTTGAGGCTGTTTCTGGCCTGCTTGATAAGGAAATGCCGGGATTTGGCGAGCTGTTTCGGATGTTGAGCTTTACAGAAGACATCGGTTCCGCAGCGATGCTCAGTCGTGCGATTGCAGGGACGCGGAAAGGGAAAATGATTTTTTCCACGCCAGGCTCGACAGGTGCGGTACGACTGGCGATGAATCGGTTGATCGTGCCAGAGCTGGGGCATGTGGTGCGCGAATTAAATCGTTAACGATTTGCCGTTAGTAGTCTCGTATGGTACTGTTACGAAAGGAAAAAGATCGGTCATACCAAGAACCATCGATTGCAGATGGTTTTTTGGTGCCGAATTTTGCAAGGAGAGTAGACCCATCCATGAAGATTTTACTATCGACCTTAAACGCCAAGTTTATTCACTCCTCACTCGCTTTGCGTTATTTGCGAAGCTATGCTCAGGAAGCATTTCCTTCGATTGAGCTGGTGGAGTATACCATCAACGATGTGACGTTAAATATAGTAGCAGATATACACAAGCGCAAGCCCGATGTCGTTGCATTTTCCTGTTATATCTGGAACATTCGCGAGACACTCAGTGTCATGCGCACGCTGAAAAAGATTTGCCCGGATGTTCCGATTATCCTTGGTGGACCAGAAGTGACCTACGATGCGGATGAATGGATGAAGAAGCACCCTGAAATCGATGTCATCTGCATTGGTGAAGGGGAGCAGACCTTCTTGGAGCTTTTGCAGGTGTATCAGGAATCATTGCAAACCAAGCAGCCTCCACGCCTGCGTGATGTAGCCGGAATCGCATATCGCGAAGAGGAGTACGTGCGTTTTTCCATGCCGCGTGCGCAAGTTGAAGAGATGGACAGCATTCCTTCACCATACGCGGACCATCTGGACGAGCTGAACAACCGCGTCGTCTATTTTGAGGCATCCCGTGGCTGTCCGTTCAAATGCCAATACTGTCTGTCCTCGATTGAAGACGGCGTACGTTATTTCAGTCTGGAACGAGTGAAAGAAGATCTCATGCGTTTGATCAATCACGGCGTCAAAACGATCAAATTCGTGGATCGCACGTTTAACATCAATAAAAAATATGCGCTGGAAATCTTTCAGTTTTTGATCGACAACCACAATGGAACGGTCTTCCAATTCGAGATCACAGCAGACATTTTGCGAGCGGACGTACTCGACTTCTTGACCGAGAACGCACCGCCAGGCATTTTCCGCTTCGAGATTGGGGTTCAGTCCACAAATGATGAAACCAACCGCCTTGTTCAGCGGATTCAGCGCTTCGATCGTCTTGCGCGTACAGTGACACAGATCAAGGATTCGAAAAAAATCGATCAGCATCTGGACTTGATCGCTGGTTTGCCTGAGGAAGATTATGCATCCTTCCGCAAAACCTTCAATGACGTGTTTGGTCTACGCCCCGAAGAGCTTCAGCTCGGCTTTTTGAAAATGCTCCGCGGGACAGGCGTTCGTGCGCGTGCGGCTAATCATGGCTATGTTTTTATGGATGAGGCTCCTTACGAAATTTTGGGCAATAACGTCCTTTCCTTTGATGACATGCAAAGAATCAAGCGTGTAGAAGACATTCTGGAAAAGTACTGGAATGCGCACCGGATGGACTATACAGTGGAGTGGCTGTTGGCGAATCAGTTCGAAACGGCTTTTGACTTCTTCCAGACATTTGGTGACTATTGGGAAAATCAAGGCTGGAGCCGTATCGGTCATCAATTAGAGGATTTGTTCATGCGCTTGCAGAAGTTTTTGCAATTCCAGCAAGTGGACGGTATGGGGCATGTGCTCAGCATGATGAAATTCGATTTCCTGCGCAACCAGAAGCATCGCCCGCGCAAGCTGTGGTGGGAGGATGTCATGGACAAGGAAGAGATGCAACAGACTTTCGCTGTTCTAACCGAGCAGCGTGAGCGACTCCGCGATGATTTTGCGGCACATGCTGCATTGGAAAAAGATTACTTCAAGCACACGCTGACTGCCAAGGTGACCTTTGACATTGAAAAATGGATGGAAACCGGTGAGTTTATCGAAGGAGATTTTACACTCGTCGTGTATTATCCGTACAAAGATGAAGAGCAAAATGCTTTTGCTGTCGTCAAGCAGGACGTCCAAGCAGCAGGCTAAACTACCGGATTATCAGATGAGTTGGGGAGGGGGAGGAGACGCAGATGAACGCAAGCGAGTATACGGAGGTTGTCGAGGAACTGTTGCGTGCACATGGTGATTCGAATGTGGCTGGTCCAATGGAGCATTACATGAAAAATCATTTTCCTTTTCTGGGGATCAAATCACCACAGCGCAAAGAACTGACCAAACAAATCTTTCGTGATTATGGCGTACCCGAAAATTGGGAGCAGGTCGTTCGTTCCCTATGGGCTTTGCCAGCGAGAGAGTACCAGTATGTAGCGCTTGACGTACTCGAGAAGTCTAAAAAGCGTCTCACCCCTGACCATCTCCCGTTCGTTGTCGAACTCATCACGACAAAATCGTGGTGGGATACCGTGGATTATTTGGCTTCCCATACAACGAGCAGATTGTTTGCCTTGCATCCCGAACTGATCGAATCGAATACGACAGCCTGGATGAATGGAACCAACATGTGGCTGCAACGAACGGCGATTTTATTTCAGTTGTCATACAAAGACAAGACAGATCAGCGGCTGCTCATTTCCTTGGTGGAGAGATGCGCGGATTCCAAAGAGTTTTTTATTCAAAAGGCAATCGGCTGGGCGTTGAGAGAGTATGCGAAAACAAATCCTAATGCCGTACGTGAATTTGTGGAAGCGACGCCACTCGCGAGTTTGTCCAGGCGTGAAGCGCTCAAACATCTATCATGATAGAGTCGTCTGGCGTATCTGTGCTTGATAAAATACGTAAATCTATTGCAAAATAAACAAGTACCTTTTTTGAGGTTCATACGTAATACATAGAGTCAGATATCGTGCGATGCCATAGCTGCTAGTATGTCAAGAAATGACCGCACTTTGGCAAGGATAGGGGATTTTGCCTCATGGAAGTCGACCTGCTGATGTCAATCATAGAGCAATACGGCTACGTAGCGATTTTTTTCCTGCTTTGGCTGGGGATTGTAGGTTTGCCGATTCCCGATGAGCTGGTTGTCGCTACAGGAGGATTTCTTGCCTCCATTGGCGTGCTAAACCCATGGTATTCTTTTTTAGCGGGATATTTAGGGGTTGCCTCCGGATTGACGATTGGCTTTTTACTTGGAAAGTACTTTGGGAAACCGATATTGCAATGGCTTTGCAAAACCGAGAAAATGAGGAACGCCGTGAATCGATCAACGGGCTTGCTGGAGAAGTATGGTACTACTGCTCTTTGTATCAGCTACTTATTTCCGGTTGTCCGTCATGTGGTACCTTATTTGGTTGGGCTTGGCGGTATGACGTTCCGTCGTTATGCGATGCTGTCTTATCCGATCGGGTTGGTTTGGACTATCGCCTTTTACTTTCTCGGCCATGTATTCGGTAATAATGTGGAAGCCATTATCGAAGTCATCCGTAAATACGGTTTCTACGCTTTGCTGGTGATTGTGGTTGTTTTGGGTGTGGTATTTTTCGTACGCAAGCAGTTTATGGCAAGTCGGGCATATCGGGCAAAAGGAGATTAAGAAATGTACCATCAACAATTAGCTGCCCATCGCCGCAATTTCGTGCTGGTGCTCGTCATAAGCTGGGCCCTCCTCTTGGTAGGATACTTCAATTCGAATGTCTGGGTGCTGGCGGCAGGAGCTTTACTGCTGAATGGCTATGCTTACTACTTGATGCAGACAGACAAGCGTCTGGCTAAAGAAAAAGGTTTTCGGGTTCCGGAACTGAGCCTTTTGCTGGTCGCATTTTTAGGAGGAGGGATCGGTGCGCTTGAGGGCATGCTTATTCAACGGCATAAGACCAAGCATACCTCTTTTCTCATCCTGGTCCCGCTCTTTTGCATCGCGCAAATCTTGCTAGTCATTTGGTTAACGCAACTATACTTGGATAAAAATCTCGTGTCGTAGGTGGCACGAGATTTTCTTTTTGCAAATGGGATTTTCTTGTTTGAAAATTCAGCCTATAATAGAGATAACGATAGAACAAGCTGAGGAGGTAGTTATGTCTCAATCAAGCCCATTAACGAAAGCGTACGCACAGCAATTGGATGCACAGGACGAACTCGCGAGCTATCGCGAAGAGTTTTATCTGCTTCCGAGCCTGTATTTGGATGGAAACTCGCTTGGCCTCATGTCAAAAAGAGCGGAAAAGAGTGTCATGGATCTGATGCAGTCTTGGAAGGAGCTGGGTGTGGAAGGCTGGACAACAGGTAACCAACCGTGGTTTTTCTTCTCGGAGAAATTAGGAGAGATGAGCGCAGCACTTGTAGGGGCAAGCCCCGAGGAAGTGATCGTAACGGGTTCTACGACGATCAACCTCCATCAGCTGGCAGCTACCTTCTATCATCCGGTTGGGAAGAGGACGAAGGTGATTGCAACCGAGCTGGATTTTCCTACCGATATATACGCACTCCAGAGTCAAATGAAGCTCCATGGACTGGACCCGGAAGAGCATTTAGTTCGGGTAGCGTCAAGAGATGGCCGCCTGATCGAAGAAGAGGACATTATCGATGCAATGACGGATGAAGTAGCACTGGTTGTTCTCCCGACCGTCCTGTATCGCAGCGGCCAGCTGCTCGATATCGAACGATTGACAGCAGCCGCACATGAGAGAGGCATTCTGATTGGTTTTGACGGATGTCACTCTGTAGGTGCGATACCGCATTCCTTCAGCAAATGGGGAGTGGACTTTGCATACTGGTGCAACTACAAATACGTAAATGCAGGGCCCGGAAGCGTGGGTAGCCTATATGTCAACCGCAAGCATTTTGGCAGGGCTCCTGGATTGGCGGGATGGTTCAGTTCGAAAAAGGATAAGCAGTTTGATATGGAACATACGTTGGATGCTTGCGAAAGTGCGGGCGCTTACCAAATTGGTACCCCACATATGCTGAGTCTCGCCCCACTGCTTGGTTCATTGGAAATGTTCCAGGAGGTGTCCATGGAAAAGCTTCGTACCAAGTCGCTAGCCTTAACGCGATTCATGATGGATTTGATCGAGGTCGAGCTAGCAGACATGGGTTTTACGATTGCGAACCCACAGCAGGATGATCGCCGAGGTGGGCATGTCAGCCTTGAGCATGATGAGGCCATACGTATATGCAAGGCCTTGAAGGACGCGGGCATTATTCCTGACTTCCGTGCACCAAACATCATCCGGTTAGCTCCCGTTGCTTTCTATACGACTTATACAGAGGTTTGGGAAAGTATCCAGATCTTAAAGACGATCATGCAAGAGAAGAACTACGAGAAATTTGAGAACAAGCGTGAGGTAGTTGCTTAACAGGTCCGACTTAGGTTGGACCTGTTTTTCTTTTTGAATACGCCTTTTACGGGATTTCCTTTCCATTATTGGGCACACTATCCGTACCTGTAGGCAGGATACATTCCATGGATAAGGGTGAGCAGCTTGAACCAGTTTTTTCAAGCATGGCAAAAAAGAAAAGAAGCCCTCCAGTCAAAAACGTTGGAGCAGCACTCCGACAAGAGCATGGAAAGCGTATCGGATGTTGCGCTCACGACAAATGTGGAAGAAAACATCCAATTGATTCAAGCGCAGTTTGGAAAGTGTGACGATCTCGTCGTTCGTCGTTTTCAAACAAAGTCGAAGGCTCAAGCCGCTATCGTTTTTATAGATGGCATGGTGGATCGCAATGTCATCAGTGATTTTATTATTCGCTATATGACGACTCCCGATATCACCTATCATGACCCGGCGACAAATGAGCTGGATTTGACAGACAAACTGAGGCAGATCGTCCGAAATATTTTGTCTGGATGTGCGGTACTGATCATCGATGGGTGTCAAAATGCTTATTTGAATAACACGAGAGGTTGGGACAGGCGTTCAGTGGAAGAGCCTCAGACGGAATCAGTCGTACGAGGGCCACGCGATGGTTTTTGTGAAACGTTGTGCGTGAATGCAGCGCTGATCCGCTTCCGGTTGAAGGACCCCAATCTCAGAGTGCGTCATATGGTTGTCGGTGAACGAACACAGACTGACATTTACGTCATGCACATCGACGGCATTGCGTATCCCCCGATGGTCGAGGAAGTGATTGCGAGAATAGAGAGTAATGTTCGTGTGGATTCTGTGCTGGAGAGTGGCTACATCGAACAAATGATCCAGGATCGGAGATGGTCCCCATTCCCGCAGATTCAAAATACGGAACGTCCTGACAAAGTAGTGGCCAATCTTTTGGAAGGGAAGGTAGGCATTCTGGTAGATGGGACTCCGTTCGGCTTGATTGCTCCAGCTGTATTTTCGCAGTTTTATCAGAGTCCCGAGGATTATTACGAGCGATTTTACATCGCGACCTTGATTCGTTTCATTCGGATTATTAGTATCAGTATCGCCTTGCTGTTGCCTTCTCTTTATATCGCTTTTAGTGCGTTTCATCCAGAGATGATCCCTTCTCGGCTGGTCATTGCGATGGCGGCAGGACGATCTACCGTTCCATTCCCTTCTTTAATCGAAGCCCTGATTATGGAGCTGGCCATTGAGATATTGAGGGAAGCGAGCGTGAGGCTGCCGGGGCCAATAGGTCCTACGATCGGGATTGTTGGAGCACTCGTGGTCGGAGAAGCAGCGGTAACGGCCGGGCTTGTCAGTCCTGTCATGGTGATCATCGTAGCTGTGACGACAATCGGCTCGTTCGCATCCCCGAGTTACAGTGCAGCAATTGCCATTCGCATGCTCCGCTTCCCGGTTATGATCTTGGCAGGGATGTTTGGTCTTTACGGTATTATGCTGTTTTTGATCGTCATCCTCATTCACTTGTCTTCACTGAAATCGTTTGGAGTACCCTATATGAGCCCACTCAGTCCGCTCAACCTGAATGGAATGAAGGACTTGTTCGTACGGGCCCCGCATCATCTTATGAAAACAAGGCCGATGATGTTTCATGTTCAAGATAAAATCCGGATGAGAGAGGAGGAAAAACCGAAATGAACAGGAGGGAGGGGCACGGCTGGCATCAGGCTCTATCGATGTGGCAGCAAATTTGTCTCATCACAAGTACCTTAATCGGTGTCGGCGTATTGACCCTTCCTCGCACAACCAGCTCGAAATTATTTGAGGCAGGCTGGATCGCTCCTCTGATTGGCTCAGCAGGTGCGTATGTCTCCTTATGGTTAATTGTCAAATTAAGCAGGCGTTACCCAGGGGAAACCTTTATTGAATACAGTCACAAGGTATGGGGATCTGCCAGACGGCCTTGGGTGGGCAAAGTATTCAGCCTCCCTTGGATTTGTATCTATCTGGTCTACCTGTATTTTTCCACGGCAGTCGTATCGCGCGTATTTGGTGAAGTGGTTGTGACTTCCGTTCTTTTGCAGACTCCGTTGGAAGTTATGCTTATCACGATGTTTTTGCTGGTGCTATTTTTGTGCATGCATGAGGTGGAAGTAGTAGCGCGAGTGAACGAGCTGCTGTTTCCTCTTATTATCTTTCCACTTCTTTTTATCGCGATTGCGTCGTTCCAAAAGGCGGAATTAGGGAATCTCCTCCCGATTAATCATGTGTCAATCCGTTCAATGGTTGAGGGAGTATACGAAGGAATTTATTCCTATTCCGGTTTTGAAATTATGTTCGTCTTTTTCGCCTATGCGCAACAAAACACGAACAGAGAATTAGCGGGATTTTACAGTTTGTTAATTGCAGCATTGCTCTACATGTTAATTGTGGTGGCTGGCATTTCGGTATTTGGGTACGAAGAGTTGCAGAGGGTGACGTGGCCGACACTTGAATTGGTCAAGACGACCCAGGTGCCTGGATTGATCTTGGAGCGATTGGAGTCCGCTTTTTTGGCAGTGTGGGTTTCGGCTGTATTTACTACGGTAGCTAATGCGTATTACGCGGTTGTTTATTCACTGAGACAGTTGTTTCGCAAGGGAATCAGGTTTCAAAGAATCGTGGCTGCTGCCCTTCTCGTCCCATTATTCTTTTTTGCCCTTATTCCACAAAACATTACAGAAGTATTTAAGTGGTCGTCGTTGCTGGGGTTGTCTAGTCTGGTCATTAATTTGCTGATCCCTGTCGTTTACTGGATAGCAATCCTTATCCGTGACATGGTGACCCGACGAGAGGGGCGGAATATCGATGGGTAAGTCTCTTAGATACTTCGCTTTGCTGATCATTTGTACAATCTTTCTGACAGGGTGCTGGGACAGACGTGAATTAGAGGAACGCGCATCGGTGTTGGCTATTGCGATTGATCAGGATGAAAAAAATGAAAAACTGTACAAACTGACCGTCCAAATTCCGATTCCCATCAAAATCGCAGGGAGTAGCGGGAAGGGTGGAGGAAATAATGCAGATGCCGTGAAAATCATGAGCGTGACAGGAAGAACGGTGACAGACGCTGCCAACAACTTGCAAATGCGGCTGAACCAGCGATTGTTTCTTGGACATACCCGTATTCTTGCCGTGAGTGAGGAGGTCGCTAAAAAGGGAATCCAAGACATCATGGACAGCTTTCGTCGCGAACCGCAAATACGGCGACTCCTGTGGCCGATCGTCGTAAAGGGCAAAGCGTCTACCTTGCTAGAAATCAAGCCGAGGATCGAGCCGATTCCAGTCGTCTATATGATGGGGCTGATCGAAAATGGCATGAAATTAGGAAGAATTCCGGACCAAACGTTGGGCGACTATTTCAATCAGACCTCTAATCTAACCATGGAGCCGTTTTTGAATTATGTAGAGGCAAGTAAGAATGAGGTGAGTTGGAAAGGGGTTGCTGTGTTTCGCGGACACAAGATGGTGGGGATATTGGATCACGTGCATACATGGATATTGCTCCAGCTGCGCAATGAAAAACCGGGTGGAGACATTGTGATCCCGTTGCCGAAAACCAAGAACGGATATGTGGGTTTTCGTCCGCACTTTGTAAAAAAAAAGGTGATCATTCACAACTCCTCTTCCGCTACTTATCATTGCGAGCTCCAAGGAGATATTGTCGAACTCACAGAAGACTTGAAAATTCCGGCGGAGCAATTCGTCTTACAAATGCAAGCACTTATCCAAAAAGAAATGGAAAACCGCGCAAAGAAGCTATTGCAGCAATTACAAAAGCAGTACAATAGTGACATTTTGAAACTGGGCCTTACACTGCGTGCGACGCATTACCAAGACTACTGGAAAACTCACAATTGGAAGGAAGATTTCAGGGATTTTCCGGTCCGTGTTACATACACAATCAAGCTACGCCGTCTTGGTATGGAAATGCAATAGGAGAGCGATCACTGTGGAGAATCAGCAACGTAATTTTGGTACCTGGCAACTGACAAGCATTATGATCAGTTCGATGATCGGGGTGGGTATCCTCATCATCCCGAGAACGGCAACCAAACTTCTTCTTCAAATGGGGTGGTTGGGACCCATAGCAGGTGCTTTGATAGCATCCGTGGCTGTGGCGGCTATCGTTTATTTAGGTAACCAGTTTCCTGGCCTTACCTTTGTCGAATTTATGCCGAGGATATTTGGCGTTGCCATCGGTACCCTATGTGTGTTTCTTTTCATTCTCTATCAGTTCCTCAATGCGGGAATCACAGCCAGATTGTTCGGGGAAGTCGTCGTGACCTCTGTATTGCCGCAAACGCCACTGGAAGTAATTATCATCACATTGCTATTGTTGGTCATGTTTCTTTGTTTTCATGAGATTGAAGTTGTGGCAAGGGTAAATGAGCTGTTGATTCCTTTCCTCCTGTTCCCGTCTCTTTTGATTCCGCTCGTCTCCTTCATGAACGCAGATTGGTACAATTTATTGCCATTCCATCTAGAGTCATGGACACATGTCATGGAAACGAGTCTGAATACGTATACGCTCTACACCGGATATGAGCTGTTAATGGTTTACTTTGCCTTCGCTATTCCCGGGGCAAGGCTAGGGGTAGCCAGCATGACAGGTATGAGCTTTGCTCTTGTCGTTTATGTGATCACAGTTGTCGCAGGCATTACTGTATTTGGCTATGAAGAATTGCAGAGGTTGGTTTGGCCTACACTTGAACTGGTCAAGGTAACGCAGAGAACCGGCTGGTTTTTGGAGCGTTTTGAGTCCGCTTTTCTTGCGATATGGGTTGCTACTGTATTTACAACGATCGGGAATATGCTTTACGCGACGATTTTTTCACTGCGGCGCTGGTTTCGCAAAGGCATTCGTTTTCAACAAATCACCGCGATTGTGATCATGGTGCCCCTATCTTTCCTAACATTAGTACCGCAAAATATAGTGGAGCTGTTTTCTTATACACAGCATTTGACTGTCGTGGGATTTTTGATAACCATCATCATTCCCATCTTGCTGGCAATCACCCAATTCATACGCAATCAGTTCAATAAAGGCCGGGAAGTAAACAATGAAAAGGGAGGGACATAAGAGTCCCTCCCTTTGTAGCTTGCTTTTTTAGATCGGTTTTTCGGCTTGCTCAGGCAAGTGTTCCGCGATAGTCGTAATCATGGATTGACGTGAGGACGCATCACTGTTTTGCCACAGCACTTCGAACAAAACGCCTAAACCTGGGAGAGTCTTCTCCTGACCGCTAGAGATGGCATCACTGATGGTTTCTTCCACTGCGTTTGGATCTGAGCCTTGCATCTTGTACATGATCGCTTGTCGTAAGTTGAGTGAGGCAATATTCATGAACGTGCTTGCACCTCTCTTGTGAGAATGAATTCAAGAAATAGTATTTGTAAACGCTGTTTTGTGCATACCATGTATTTCGTACAAAACGTTCATGAGCATTTTGTGGCGGATGTTTTTGTTGTGCTATAATGCTTGATATTGGTAAGTTCCGTAAAGGAGAAGATTAATATGTCCAAGCAATTTGCCATTATCGGGATGGGACGTTTTGGTTCTAGCGTGGCGAGAACGCTGTACGAGATGGATTATGAAGTCATGGGAATAGATGAGAACGAGGAGCGTATTAACGAAAATATTCAGTACGTAACGCACGCGGTAGCAGCTGATTCTACGGATGAACGCGCCTTGAAGGAAATCGGCATCCGTAATTTTGACGTGGTTGTCGTGGCCATTGGGGTCGATATTCAGGCGAGCATCCTGACGGTATTGACGCTGAAAGACTTGGGTGTCAAAAAGATCGTGGCAAAAGCACAGAATGAGCGCCATGGGCAAGTATTGTACAAGGTAGGAGCTGACCGTGTCGTATTCCCTGAGCGTGACATGGGGGTGCGGGTCGCCCACAATCTGATCTCCTCTAACGTTCTTGATTTTATTGAGCTGGCAGAGGACTACAGCGTGGCGGAGGTAGTCGTGTCGTCCAAGCTGGTCGGTCAAAACTTGCGGCAACTGGATATTCGGAAAAAATACGAGGTCAACGTTATTGCCATCAAAAGCGGAGATAAATTCAACATCGCTCCTAGCCCGGATGAAGTCATCCAATACGGCGACGTGCTTGTGGTGATCGGGAACAACAAAGACTTACGCGAATTTGAGGAGCGGGCATAGGTTTATGACAAATGAAATCATTACTTCGGTACAAAACCCTCTGGTAAAGCGATTGCACCAGTTGCTGTCTCGGAAAGGACGAGAAGAGCAGCAGCGTTTTCTCGTGGAAGGGGCGCATCTGGTAGAGGAGGCGTTAAAAAGCGGGGCGGAGGTAGTCACCGTTATTTACGATCAACAGCGTGACATGGACCCTGCCTGTCAGCGTGCTCTGGCTAATCATCCGGAATCTGTTCAGGTCATTGCGGCATCAGAAGCAGTGCTGGCGAAGCTGTCCGAAACAAAGTCGCCGCAAGGAATTGTGGCCGAAGTGAAAAAAACAGCAGTAGATTGGACAAAATGGGTAGATAAGAAGAGAGAGGAACAAGGCAGCTTGCTACTCCTCTTTTTGGACGAAATACAAGACCCGGGCAACCTCGGCACGATTTTGCGTACAGCAGAAGCGGCAGCAGTTGATGGTGTCGTACTTGGAAGTGGCAGTGTCGATATTTACAATGGAAAAGTGGTACGGGCCACAATGGGGGCACTGTTCCGCATCCCGGTCTTTACACAGTCGTTAGTCGAGACGGCAGATGAATGGAAGGCAAAGGGAGGGCGAGTTCTGATCTCTTCCTTGGAGCAAAACAGTGTTTCCTATGACGAGGCTGATTATGCTGGTCTGACGGCAATGGTAATCGGAAATGAAGGAAGAGGCGTCTCCAAAGAGATGTTTACCAGGGCAGATCAATTCGTTCACATCCCGCTTTATGGCGGCGCAGAGTCATTGAATGCAGCAGTCGCGGCAGGAATTTTTGTATACGAGGTACAACGCAAAAGAAAAGATCGGCATGCTTAGCCGATCTTTTGCTCACTTTTTTTCTCTTTGTACTCTTCGCGCGCGAGCTGCCATTGATCTTGCGCCATCCGGATAATGCCGCTCTCAATGGTGTGGTTGCGAAAAGCTAGAGCTTTGCCGAAATACTTGATGGCTAAGTCAAACTTTTCGAGTCTGCGGTAGAGTTCACCAATCAAGTACAGCAAGCGGACTTCGGTCATTTCCTTATCGCCGCGTGTATAGTCGGAATGAATATACGATTGTTCATATTCTTCCACAGCCATATCGATAAAGCGCATTTCTTCCGCTACATTTTTCTGGAATCGATAAAGCCATGCGAGACGCAAATACAAACCCGCTTTTACGGAATGGGGCTGATCCGTTAGTTCAGCAGCGTAAATGGCCAGTTTGTAGCTGACAATGGCTTCTGGTACATGGCGAACATTGCCAAAATCTTTTGGCGTCCATTTCGAGGAGATTTGTTCATCCACAATCTGTTTTTGCCAAGGGGCGAGCTTGTCCCGGAATTGATCCGTAAAGGCGAAGCCGCATTCAGGGCAGACATTGACGGTATATATAATGGGATTTAAAGATTGCTCTTTAAAAGTGGTATAAAAATCGCTGTCGCGATGAATCATCGTCAACGTGCCGCTTCTGATCCTTTTAGTCGAAAAGGTAGCTTGGCAGTGGCGGCAGTTGCTTGTCTTATCGTAAAGGGCGGAAACATTATCAATCATGTCAAAATCCCCTTTCGAATGGGTAACATACATATGAAAACACTCTCTTGATATGTAACATTTGTAGAATTGAAAGTTCGCTCTTGTTGCGCTATAATTTTCCTTACGTCACAATTATAACGTAAAGCGATGACGGAGACTAGTACGCAGGACCTATCTGTTTTTTCAGGGAGAAGATGTCACAGACTGCGAGCATCTTTAACATGATAGCTGCCGAATTCACTCCAAAGCCGCACTCTGAACCGCTTTTTGCGCAGTAGGAGCAGCCGGGTCATACCCGTTACCAATGATCTGAAGTGAGACAAATGTCTCTTTCCACTAGTGATGTTGTCATGGATTTGTCACAGGGTGGAAGTGAAATGTCTAACAAGGGTGGTACCGCGAGAAAAAAGTAACTCGTCCCTTTTTTGGGGCGGGTTTTTCTTTTTTTTACATGGAAGAAAGTTTAAGTGCTTCACAGTTTGAAAAAGCGACTGTGCTTAAACTTTCCGGAGCGCATAATAACTTTCCGCTAAGACGCGGTCGCTCATCCATGAGAAGGCCTCGATAGAGGTTATTTTATCAAATGAAAAAAGGAGCGATTCGAAGTGCAAACTCGGTTGCAAGAAATGAAAGAGTCCGCATTGGGCCAAATCAGCCAAGTGACAGAAGCCGCACAACTCCAGGATTTGCGCGTCAAATACCTGGGGAAAAAGGGCGAGTTGACAGAACTGCTGCGCGGAATGGGCGGCCTGTCCCCAGAAGAGCGTCCAGTTGTCGGTCAGCTGGTGAATGAAGTAAGGGAAGCGCTGGAAGCAGCGTTCTCCGGCAAACAACAAGCCTTTGAAGAAGCGGCTCTCTTTGCCAAGCTTTCTTCTCAAACGATCGATGTGACACTGCCAGGACGTCCAGTACCAGCAGGCACCATGCACCCGCTCTCTCGGATCATTGAAGAGATCGAAGACATTTTCATCGGTTTGGGCTTTGAGGTGGCAGAAGGTCCTGAGGTTGAAATGGACCACTTCAACTTCGAGATGCTGAACCTGCCGAAAGATCACCCGGCACGCGATATGCAAGATACGTTCTACGTTACAGAAGAGCTACTGCTTCGTACGCAGACATCTCCTGTGCAAGCACGCACGATGTTGAAAAAAGAAGGCAAGACCCCACTCAAAATGATCTGTCCGGGTAAAGTGTATCGCCGCGATGATGACGATGCGACACACTCCCACCAATTCACGCAGATCGAGGGTCTCGTGATTGATAAAAAAATCGGGATGAGTGACTTGAAAGGTACCCTCTTGACGTTTGCCCGTCAAATGTTTGGGGAAAACCAACAAATTCGCCTGCGCCCAAGCTTCTTCCCGTTCACGGAGCCTTCCGTAGAAGTAGACCTGCAATGCTTCAACTGCGGTGGTCACGGTTGCCGTGTGTGTAAGCAAACGGGTTGGATCGAGATTTTGGGTGCTGGTATGGTTCACCCGCGCGTACTGGAAATGGCCGGCTACAACCCTGAGGAAGTCAGCGGCTTTGCATTCGGTATGGGTGTAGAACGAATTGCGATGCTCAAATACGCGGTAGAGGACATCCGCCATTTTTATACCAACGACGTTCGTTTCCTGCGTCAGTTCAATCGAGGCTAGAGAGGAGAGGCAAAGATGAAGGTATCATACCAATGGTTATCTGAATACGTCGATCTGAGTGGAACGACGCCCCAGGAGTTGGCTGAAAAGCTGACTCGCAGCGGGATTGAAGTAGACGCAGTTGAATCGCGCAATGCAGGTGTATCCGGTGTTGTGATCGGTTATGTAAAAGAACGCAGCAAGCACCCGGATGCAGACCGTCTCAACGTATGCGTCGTTGATGCAGGACAAGGAGAAGACCTGCAAATCGTATGTGGTGCAGCGAACGTAGACAAGGGACAAAAAGTTCTCGTTGCCTTGGTCGGTGCGAAGCTCCCAGATGGTCTGAACATCAAGCGTTCCAAGCTGCGCGGTGTAGAATCCCAAGGGATGATCTGCTCGGCAAAAGAATTGGGCTTAAACGAAAAGCTTTTGGCAAAAGATCAGCAAGAAGGCATTATGGTCTTGCCAGCGGATGCGGAAATCGGAATGGATGCTATTTCGTACCTCGGCTTGGATGACTATGTGCTGGAATTGGGACTGACGCCGAACCGTTCGGATTGCTTGAGCATGCTGGGGGTTGCTTACGAGGTAGCCGCTATTTTGGGCAAAGAAGTGGTATTCCCGCAAATCGAGCTGACCGAAAATGGTGGCGAAAACCCAATCCAAGTCAAGATCGAAGCTACAAATGAAAGTTATCAATACCACGGTCGTCACTTCACCAACGCCAAAATCGCGACATCTCCGCAATGGATGAAAAATCGCCTGATGGCAGCGGGAATTCGTCCGATCAACAACGTGGTAGACGTGACCAACTATGTCCTGCTCGAGTACGGTCAGCCGCTGCATGCTTTCGATGCGACACAGGTAGCTGATCGCTCTATTGTCGTTCGACTGGCAAAAGAGGGCGAAAAGCTCGTGACATTGGACGATCAAGAGCGCACGCTGGATGAGCAAACCTTGCTGATTGCCGACCAGACCAAAGGCTTGGCGATCGCCGGTGTAATGGGCGGAGCGAACTCCGAAATTACTGGTGAGACGAGTGAAATCATTCTCGAAGCAGCTTGGTTCACGCCAAAAACTGTACGTCGCACAGCTCGTATGCTCGGCATGCGTACAGAAGGCTGCGTACGTTGGGAAAAAGGCGTTGACCAAGCACGTGTACAAGAAGCTGGTGAGCGCGCCGCTGCGCTGATTCAGCAATTGTCTGGGGCAACAGTATCCAAAGGAATCAGCTCTGCTGTTGTAAGCGAAGCTGCGCCTGCTGTTGTTTCCGTTACGCTTGCAAAAATCAATCAGCATCTCGGAACCGACATGTCGGCTTCTGAAGTATCGCCGATTTTCGAGCGTCTGCAATTCCCGTATGAAGTAGCGGGCGACAAATGGACGGTAACCGTTCCAACGAGACGTGGCGACATTACGCTGCCAGAGGATTTGGTGGAAGAGGTTGCGCGTCTGTACGGCTACGACAACATTCCGACCAGCTTGCCTTCCGGTTCGACTACACAGGGACAGTTGACAAAAGAACAGCAACTGCGCCGTACTATCCGTCATCACCTGATCGGTACTGGCATGAATGAAGCGATTTCCTATGCACTGGTTCATCCAGATCGTGTCGAGGCAGTAGCGGGTCTGCATCAGGAAAAAGTAAACCCTGTTGCGCTCATGATGCCAATGAGTGAAGACCATAGCGTTCTGCGCACGAGCTTGATTCCTAGCCTCTTGGAAACAGTCGCTTACAATAAAAACCGTCAAAACCACGATGTTGCGATTTTCGAATTGGGCCGTGTGTTCTTGACGAAAGAAGAAACACTCACGCAGCTTCCGGAAGAGCGTCTGTATGTAGCGGGTGCATTGACTGGACAACTGCTCACACAAAACTGGATGGGTGCCAAGCAGCCTGTTGATTTCTTCCAAACCAAAGGGATTGTCGAATCACTCTTTGCTCGTTTGGGTATCCGAGGTGCCGAATACAAAGCGGTTCAGGACATTGCAGGTATGCACCCAGGACGTACCGCAGAAGTATGGGTAGGAGAAAAACGTCTGGGCTACCTGGGGCAAGTTCATCCGGGTACAGAAAAAGCGTATGATCTGTCCGAAACGTACGTATTCCAATTTGATGTAGTTGCTTTGATTGATGTGTCTGCCGAGGTAGGACATTACAATCAGTTGCCGAAGTCCCCAGCGATAACGCGTGACTTGGCTCTCGTTGTGGATCGCAGTGTAGCTGCTGGTGCATTGGAAGCAACGATTCGTGAAGCAGCAGGTGAGCTGCTCGAGTCCGTAACCTTGTTCGATGTATACATGGGTGAGCGTATTGCCCAAGATAAGAAGAGCATGGCATTTGCCCTCGTATTCCGTCACGCAGAGCGTACTTTGCAGGACGAAGAGATTCAACAAGTGACTACTGCTGTCATCGAAGCCTTGAAAAACAACACAGGCGCTGAACTGCGCATGTAAGATTGCTTGACGAAATCTGACATTTTCAGTAACCTAAAAAAGGGTAAAGTAGAGCAAAGGTCGCAGTAGGGAGGTACCTCTCGTGCAAGGTGATGGGAAAAATCGTTTGACGGTGGACATCTTTGGCCAACAATACCGGCTCAGTGGCAAGGCAAGTGTCAATCACATACGCATGGTGGCCGGTTTCGTTGATGACAAGATGAACGAAATCGCAAACGGCAACCATCGACTGGATACTGCCAAAATTGCCGTACTTTCTGCGGTCAATATCGCGGATGAATACTTCCGCTTGCGTCAGGAGTACGAAGAACTGCTGAAAATCATTCAGGAAGAGGCAAAGGCTAAACCGATAGATTAAGGAAAAGAGGGGCGCAATGCCTCTCTTTTCACGTTGTGGGTAAAAATGAGAAGAGCCACCCCGCCTTTGATGGGATGGCTCTTTGATGCATTTTGCCTATGTCTCCTGCTTGTTCCCGGCATCTCCATCGCGCAAATCCATATGGGTTTTGATCGGGATAAACAAGTCGATGATCCCGATCACCAAGGAAGCCAGAAGCGCTCCAAGAATCGTTACGCGGAAGCCAGAGACGATGAACTGAGTGAGATAAATCACGACGGCGCTAACCAAGAAGCCGATAATACCACGATTGTACGGCGAAATTCGATCTCCGAAAATGGCTTCTACGGCCCAGCCAATCAGTGCGATGACAACGGCCGCGAACAGAGCTGTCCAAAAACTGCTAACCGAAAAGCCGGGGACCAGAAAGCCGACAAACATCAGGACTACGGCAGCGACGATAAAGCGGACGATATGGCGCATGATCGTCAAGTGTACTCCTCCTTTAGGGTTGTTTCACCTTTCATTCTCTCACGCAAAGAGTAGAACTATGCCTAACGAAAACGTGTAAAATTATCCTTCGACGGTGGTGCCTGTCCGAAGCTATCCGTTGCTCAAGTTTTCTAAGCTCCGCTGCCATGCTATAATGGGGAGATATCGTAATGATTGCCGGTATAGACCGTCGCTCCCGCCCGCACGGTACAACGGTCGCCGCTGGATAAAGAAGGAGGAGCACAGTGGAACAACGGGTTTTTAAGACGTTAGAATACGATAAAATAGTCGCCCTGTTGATTGACAAGGCATCTTGCACATATGGTAAAGAAAAAGCATCAGAATTGATTCCTTTTTTACGCTTGGATGAAGTCATTACCGCTCAGCAAGGGACTGAACAAGCAGCAACCGTGTTACGCTTAAAAGGCAGCGTGCCTCTCGGTGGCATTCGCGATATCCGCGGTCCCGTACAGCGTGCCAGATTGAACGCCATGCTCGCCCCGATGGAATTGCTGGATATCGCCAGCACCGTTATGGCCGGACGCAGGCTCAAAACGTTTTTGCTCGATATGTGTGAGGATCACGAGCTGCCATTATTGCAACAGGAGGCAGAGCGTATTGAGGGCCTGCGCGAGTTGGAAACCGAAATTCGCCGCTGTATTGATGAAAATGGCGATATTTTGGATAGCGCGAGTCTTGAATTGCGACAGGTACGTCAGGAGATTAGACAGCTCGAGTCGCGCATTCGCGAAAAGCTCGATCAAATGACACGTTCGTCTACTTACCAAAAAATGCTGATGGAAAACATCGTTACGATTCGTGGCGATCGTTTCGTTATTCCGGTGAAGCAGGAGTATCGTTCTGTATTTGGCGGAATTGTCCACGACCAGTCGGCATCTGGGGCGACGCTCTTTATTGAACCGGAAGTAATCGTTGAGATGAACAACAAGCTTCGCGAGCTACGCCTGCGCGAGGAGCGTGAAGTGGAGCGCATTCTGTATGTGTTGACGGAGCAGGTATCCTTTGCGGTAGAGGCTTTGATCGAGAACACAGAAGCGCTGACAGAGCTCGATTTTATGTTTGCCAAGGCTCAGCTTGCCTGGAGCATGAAGGCGATTTGCCCACGCATCAATGATCGCGGATACGTAAACATGCGAAAAGCGCGTCATCCACTCATTCCACGAGAAGTTGTCGTTCCTGTAGATGTGGAGCTAGGTGGAGAGTATCAGGCGATTGTTGTGACAGGCCCGAATACAGGCGGAAAAACCGTTTCCCTCAAAACAATCGGACTGCTGTCCTTGATGACCATGGCAGGCTTGCATATTCCGGCAGAGGAAGAGAGCGAGATGACCGTATTCTCCTCCATTTTTGCCGATATCGGGGATGAGCAATCCATCGAGCAGAGCCTGTCTACATTCTCGAGCCATATGACCAATATTATTCAAATCTTGGCGAAAATGGACGACAAGAGCTTGGTGCTGTTTGACGAGCTAGGGGCAGGAACAGACCCGACAGAGGGTGCTGCTCTGGCCATGTCCATCATCGACCATGTGATTGATTCCGGCGCGAGATTGGTTGCTACGACTCACTACAGTGAATTGAAGGCGTATGCCTACGATAGGCCCGAGGTCATCAACGCCAGCGTAGAATTTGACGTACAGACACTGCGTCCTACTTACCGCTTGCTCATCGGGGTGCCTGGCAGATCCAACGCGTTTGCCATCGCAAGACGTCTGGGATTGCCAGAACACATCATTGATGTAGCGCGCGGCTCGATCAGTGAGGAAGACAATCAGGTCGAGAGCATGATCGCGTCGTTGGAGCGTAATCGCAAGTCAGCGGAAGCAGACAGTTTGGCGGCAAAAGCGGCACGCCAGGAAGCGGAAGAGCTGCGTAGACAGCTGGAAGAAGAGCGCGCGCAATTTGCTGAAGAGAAAAACAAGCGAATGGAGCGAGCAGAGGACGAAGCGCGAATTGCTGTTCAACTCGCAAAAGAAGAAGCTGAAACGATCATTCGCGAGCTGCGCGAAATGATGGCAGAAGGCATGGAAATCAAGGAGCATCGTCTCATCGATGCGAAGAAGCGCTTGGGCAATGCCGTCCTTGAGCTGGAGAAGGAAAAGGTGAAGAAGCCGGCAAAAGCAGTTCGTGCCACACAGATCAAGGTGGGCGACGAGGTAATGGTGACGAGCTTCGGACAAAAAGGAACCGTGCTGGAAAAAGTAAACAATGAGGAATTCCTCGTGCAGATCGGAATCATGAAAATGAAAGTGAAGCGCGATGATATGCATGTACAAAACTCGATCCAACAAAAACCGCAAGCGGCTCCGTACACCTCTGTGAAGCGTCGCAGTGACAATATCAAGATGGATCTCGATTTGCGTGGCTACAACGTCGAGGACAGCATTCGGGAAATCGATCAGTTTTTAGATGATGCGCTGTTGGCAGGCTTGCACTCGGTCTCCATCATTCACGGACACGGGACAGGAGTACTGCGCAAAGGCGTACACGAGTATTTGAGAAGTCATCGTAATGTAAAATCCTTCCGCTTAGGTGGTCAAGGAGAAGGCGGCGTAGGTGCTACCATTGCCGAATTGAAATAAGAGGTCGGGAGGGACATATGGAAAGCCTTCTACACAATCCATATTTTGCAACTGCAGCTTATTTTACTGTGTCTGGACTGGCGATGGTTTTATTCTTAGCCATTTTTGAACTAGTGACGCGTTATCGTGTTTGGGAAGAATTGAAGCGTGGGAACATGGCAGTAGCAATGGCAACAGGCGGGAAAATTTTTGGGATCGCGAACATTTTCCGCTATTCCATTCAGGCGCATTTGTCTTTGGGCGAAGCGTTGATTTGGGCGACATTCGGATTTTTCCTGTTGTTGTCTGCGTACTTCATTTTTGAATTCATGACCCCTACATTTAATGTCGATCAGGAAATTGCAAAAGATAACAGGGCCATTGGTTTTATTGCGATGGTCCTGTCCATCGGTTTTTCGTATATCATAGGGGCATCCTTGCCTCGTTAGACGGGTTGAACGTTATTTCAAACGAGAGTATAATTTGATTTGGCGAAAGAGTACCAAACTATTCTGCCCAATCAAAGTCCTTTTTACGAAAAAGAGGACAAGCCAAGATTGTATGGGGGAGGAACAGCCTTGGAAACGTTGTACAAGGTCCTCATCGGATTGTGTGTGCTTTTTATCGCTGCAGGTGTTTACTACCTGTCCTAAAAATATGCGCAAGTTGGCCGCGTGACTACTACAGTCATACGGACCTTACTTAGAGAATGTGAAAGAGGAGATACGCAATGACTCAACCTGTACGCGTAGCTGTTGTGGGATTGGGGTTTGTAGGCTTGCCGTTGGCGCTTACCTATGCCATGAAAGGAGCGAACGTCATCGGTATTGACGTCTTACCGCATGTCGTCGATGAGATCAATGCGGCACATTCCCATCACCTGGAGTCCTATCAGGGAAAAACGTTGCCAGAGATCCTCAAAGAGCAGATTGAAGCAAAACGTTTCCGTGCAACGTCCTCCTACGAGGAAGCGGCTGCGGAAGTCCATAACTATATTGTAACAGTCGGATTGCCTGTTCATAACGGCGATCCTAATCTCGGGCCGCTGAAAAGCTGTGCACAGTCGCTCGGTGGTGTATTGAAAAAAGGCGATACTATCATGATCCGCAGTACCGTCGTACCAGGAACGACAGAAGATGTGATTCTGCCGATTTTGGAGGAAACAAGCGGTCTTGTTGCTGGTGTCGATTTCTACCTGACATACTGCTCGGAGCGAATTGCAGAGGGGCGTGCTTTTGAAGAGTTCATCCATATGCCGCTCGTTCTGGGTGGCATCAATGAACAAAGCGCTGAAAAAGGAAAAGAGTTGTTGTCCTTCATCAGTGAGACGGACATCACGATCACGGATATCCGCGTAGTCGAGACAGCAAAAGTCATCGAGAACATCCAGCGTGATGTGAACATTGCGATGGTGCAGGAATTCGCTCGTTTCTCCGAGGCATTCGGCATCGATACGTTCGAGCTGATCAAGGTTGCTAATACGCACACACGCGTAAACCTGTTATCGCCAGGACCGGGTGTAGGCGGCTTCTGCTTGCCGAATGCGCTGTACTACTTGCAGCCTAAGGCACGTGAATTGGAAGTAAACATGCCGATTCTGCAACTGGCTCGCAATACGAATGATGCGGTACCTGAAGTGTTAATCGGCATGCTCGAACAAGCCTTGAAGGATAATGGCAAGACATTGGCAGGAAGCCGCGTAGCTGTATTGGGGATGGCGATGAAAGACTTTTCCAATGACGACCGCGTAAGCCCTGTCCACGACCTGATCAAGGTGCTCATAGCAAAAGGAGTAGACGTTCGTTCCTACGATCCGGCTGTTCCGACTGTGTATGATCACAAGGTTGATAGTCTGGAGAAAGCAGTGAATGGAGCAGATGCTTTGTTCCTGACTGCTGTTCAAAAGGAATTTGCTGAGGCGGACTGGGCCAATGTTGCTGAAAAGATGGCTGATGCGCCGATTCTCTTCGATACGAAGAACCGCATCCCGCGTGACCTTGTCAGCAAGGCGACTGTGGTGCGCATTTAATTCTTAAACAAGTCCCAGTGATTCGTACGAGAAAACCTCTCTAAACGCACGTAAAAGCGTTTGGAGAGGTTTTTTTCATAAAGTAGTGAACCATATTGAACGAGAGAGCCAATACAAGGTGTATACAAATTCAGGGGGCCCTCCGATGAATGATCAAATGTTAGAACTGTGGCTGGACCGTTTGCTAGATGGAGACCAGGAAGCTTTTGAGGTGGTCTACAGCATGACACGGACAAAAATTTACGGTACCGTAGCAGCCATGGTCACGAATAAAGAAGATGTTCATGATATTGTAAGCGAAATTTACTATCAGCTATGGAGATCACTGCCTGCTTATGATCGCAAGCGTCCGTTTCTTTTCTGGGTGAATGGGATTGTCATTAGACAGGTGAAAAACTGGCGTAGACAGATTTGGAGAAGATTCCGTCTGTTAGAACGAAAACAGAGCTTGGAAGAAGAGCAACATGTCGAAACGCCGGATGAGCCAATGCTTGCGATGGAGTCTGCCACAGAGATGCAGCAAGCAATCCAAATGCTGCCGTTCAAGCTGCGCATCGTCGTGATTTATCGGTATTACTACGATTATACGTACGATCAGATTGCCGAACTGCTGCAAATACCAGTGGGCACAGCAAAATCGAGAAATCATCTGGCATTAAAGCGAATCCGCGAGTGGATTGACGTCGAATGGAATGAGGAGGAACTCCAAACATGTCTATCGAAAAAATCATAAAACAGTCACTCACCAAACAAATGGACGAAACCACGATCCCTGATGAACTCGACCAGCGCGTCAGGCAGTCTTTTCATCGCTATCACAAAAAAAAGGAGACTGTAACGATGAAGAAAAAATTAGTTATGATGGGATTAATTGCTGCTATTATACTGCCGACTGGAGTATATGCGGCTTTAAATGGAACCTCTTATTTTGCAGACAATCCAAAAGACTTGAACGGTTTGGTGGGTGAAGAGGTTAAGCGAGCAGCGGCAGAAGGGTTGTCCATTCCGATCGATCAAAAAATTACCGATCAGGGGATTACGATTCATTTTACGGAAGTGTATGCGGAAGATAGCAAAGTTCTGTTGCACTATCGCATTGAACAACAAAATGGAGAACTGGTGCCTTTCGAATTCGATACGACAGGTTTAGATGTGGTAGGCGAAGCAAATGGCAATCCTGTGTACCAGGATAAAGGCTTGGAAGGGACAAGTGTCCTAAGCTTTATCGGGACTAGCAAAGAGGATAATTTGCCTTTCTACTTAACAGACGAGTCCGGTAAGGAAGTAGAGGTTGGAATAGCCGAACATGACAAGCCAGAGGGCGTTCTTGCCTTCGCCGCGCATGAATTCAAGCTACCGCAGCCACTCACCTTAAATATCGATGTGAACCGGATCGGTAAAACAAAGGGCGACTGGAAGGGACAATTTATTGTGGACCAGAGCAAAGCCAAAGAAGCAACAGAGGCTGCGAAGTAGGAGAAAAAAGTTTGGTCACGTATAATAAGCCTCGTAAATGGCAATAGTAACCGAGGTAAGACAATATTTCAAATGTCATGTAAGGGTTACATGCTAGGAGGCAAAAATGGAACGTGGAAGAGTAAAGTGGTTCAACAGCGAAAAAGGTTTCGGTTTTATCGAGCGTGATGGTGGAGATGACGTATTCGTTCACTTCTCCGCTATTCAGGGCGAAGGGTACAAATCCTTGGACGAAGGACAAGAGGTTGAGTTTGACGTAGAAAACGGTCAACGCGGTCCTCAAGCGACGAACGTTCGGAGACTATAAAAGCTGAAACGACAAGCAGACTCAGGTGATGGGTCTGCTTTTTAATTTGGTTTGAAGTAGCTGTAGTGGTGGAAAGAAGCGCATTTCCAGTCTACGCTTCGGCCTACGCCCTGCTGAGGGAGGGTACTGTCGGCTCCAGAGGCGCTAAGACTGGAAATTCACTTCTTTCTCAGTGGCTTTATAAAACCAATTAAAAAATGGAAAAAAGAATAGAACGGAAGAACTGATTTCAGCCCTTCCGTTCCTCCCTTAGCTTTTTAAAAAAATTCAGCACCCGACGCCAGGTTCAGCATGGCGCGCATCGTTTTGTACATATCTTGCGGATTGGCTGCATTGTAATAAACCGTGTTTGTTGCTGTTTCATAGCGCGTGCCCGGGACAATTGCGGCCATCTCAGCTTGTCCTGCATGGGAGAATTCCATCGCCAGCTCTACAGGTACAGCTGTACGGAATGGCTGGATGTTGTTCCGGTTGCGCAAGGCATTGGCTGTCTTGCGTTTCAGTTCAGCGGTCGCTTCTTCACGCGAGAGACAGATAGCAGCTGTGCGGGATACAGCTTCCTTCACGATTGCAGTTTGAATGCCTGGAATCAGTTCCTGTGCTTCGACGGCGATGAGATTATCACCAGACACCATGACAACAGGAACGTTGTGCATGCCCGCGATCGCGGCGTTAAAGCCGAACTCACCCACGACTTGTCCGTTGATATACATATTGTGAACCACACCGGACATCGTATGACTGAGCACGCCAGGAATCCCTTGGCGGGTATGATAGCCGATAAACATCGCTGCATCAAAGCTCTCATCGAGTCCCTGCATCATGGACGAATCGCGTGGAGAACCTGCCAACAGTCTCGCTTTCGGATGGAGCTTTTCCCAGAGAATATTGTTCATCGTGTTGTGACTGTCTGCTACAATAATTTCCGTTACACCAGACTCAAGTGCAGCTTCAATAACCGCATTGGCATCGTCTGTCATAAACTGGCGACCACGCTGATAGTTAACCCCCGAATCTGGGTTAATATAGCTCGTATCCACAATACCTGAAATACCTTCCATGTCTACCGAAAGAAATAGTTTCATCTTATTTTCACCCTTTCTGTCTGGTGCAGCTTGTTATACAAAATAGTTCCAATTCATATGTAACCAGATTGATCATGAGTAGGCAACCATAAAAACAGATTCTTCAAACAAATCATATGAAAAAGCACGATGCCCGCTGTTCGCGTTTCACCGTGCTTTTCGTCATTTCAGTAACGTACGATAAAGAGCAACAATTTGTTCGGTCATGAGTTGAATGGTAAAAGTGGATTCTACTTTGTTCAGCGCGTTTTGCACCATGGTCTCACGCAACTGTGGTGAAGTCCATAGCCGTTCCATTGCTTGCGCCAACAAAGCGGGATTTCCCGGTTCTACGATCAACCCCGTATCGCCATCGAAAACAAACTCTTTCACACCGCCGACACTGCTTGCTACGACAGGAACCTCCGAAGCCATCGCCTCGATGATGGTATAACCTAGCCCTTCGTACAGAGAAGAGTGGACAAAGCCATCTAAGGCATGCAAGCACGCAGGAATATCTTGCCGAAATCCAGCAAAGCGAACATGCGATTCCAGCCCCAATTCTTTTACCTTGGCTTCGAGCGCAGCCCGTTCAGAGCCGTCTCCAATCAACACGAGATAAGGAGCCTCTGTCTTGTCCGTCATTAGCGTATGAAAAGCATCGAGCAGAATCGGGAGACCTTTTACGGGAACAAAGCGAGCTGCTGTCCCGAACAAAAAGGCGTCCTCTGGTATGTTCCATTCCGCACGTAGTCGATTGCGGTCATTCGCTCGTAAATGGTTTTGCCGATAAGGCTTCATGTCCATTCCGTTATAAATCACACTAATGTCAGACGAACGAACACCCTGACCCTGTAAAATATCGGCAATCGCACCACTGATCGCGATATAATGACGGTTCCAATGTCTCGTGCTCATTTCCATTATGTTGACAATGGCATAGGCCAAGGAGCTTGTATAATCATAACGGAGGGAGCTGTGAACAGTGGTCAGCAAAGGCATCTTCATACCGCGAGCTGCCAGTCGGGAAAAGAAATTGGCTTTAATCCCATGCGTATGGATGATCGCTGGTTGGAATGTGGAAAAGGCATTCCGCAGAGCCTGCAGCAATCGTAAGTCAAAACGTCCGAACTGATTCAGTGTAATGACTTGGATGCCTGATTCCCGCAATTTACTCGCGAATAGAGAATCATAGAAGCATACGACTGCGACATCTACTTCGTCGACAGGAAAAGTAGTGACCAAATTGAGAATATGTTGTTCAGCACCGCCAAATTCCCCCCCGCCAATCACGTGGAGGACTCGTAATTTGCTCATCTGAATTCACCCGAATCGTAATTAAAAAACCTCTTACTGAGGTATGTAAATGGAGGTACGACCGAATAGAGGCGGTGTACCGAAAAAATGAACGATCATTTATAAACAAAGCCATTTTCACTATAGCAGATGCCCGCTAGATTCGCAATAAGACAGCACTTATGGTATCGTTGATGATGGAAAATTGAAATGGAGAAGGACGGTTACGTAAATGAATACGCACAACGTGTTGATCATATGCTACATATTTCCTCCTATTGGTGGAGGCGGCGTGCCAAGACCGTTGAAAATGGCCAAATATTTGGGGGAGTTTGGCTGGAATGTCCATGTGCTGACAGTAGATCCTGCTTATCATGCGACGCTCGATCCATCCCTTTTGGCACAGCTGCCGAGTGATGTCACCATTCACCGTGCGAAGGAGTGGCAGTTGCTGCCGAATCGAGGGGGACAAGCCGCATCAGCTAGTGCCAA